>JAFAQJ010000399.1 GCA_019246455.1 Pseudolabrys sp. | reverse complement strand
GTGCCGGTCTACTGACGGCTTATGCGACAATCCCCCACGTCGCGAGCCGCATCAAGAAATTCATCAACCCGGCATCCGGCGACACCTTCAACATCGACATCGCGACGGAATCCTTCCAGCGCGGCGGTTGGTTCGGCCAAGGCCCGGGCGAGGGCACTGTGAAGCGCCTCTTGCCGGAAAGTCATACCGATTTTGTGTTCGCGGTCGGCGCCGAGGAATTCGGCATCGCGCTGTGCCTTGTGATCGTCGCGCTGTTTGCCTTTATCGTCGTTCGCACGTTGTCGCGGGCGATGCGCAACGAGGATCCGTTTCCGCGCTTTGCCGCTGCCGGGCTTGCGATGCTGTTTGGTATGCAGTCGGCGATCAACATGGCGGTCAACTTGCATCTGATCCCCGCCAAGGGCATGACGTTGCCGTTCATTTCCTATGGTGGTTCGTCGATGCTCTCGCTGGCCTACGGCTTCGGCATGTTGCTCGCTTTGACGCGCGAGCAGCCGCGCGCCGCGATGCTGGCCGCGCCACTGCTCGAGCCCAACATCGCCGCCCTGCGGAGCCCGGCGTGAGCGCACCAATCGGCGCGCCGCTTGTGCTGGTCGCCGCAGGAGGAACGGGAGGCCACCTGTTTCCCGCCGAAGCCCTCGCTGTCGCGTTGCGTAACCGCGGCACGCAGGTCGAACTGGCCACCGATCATCGTGCCGCGGGTTATGGCGGCGAATTCACCGCCGACAAGACGCACCTCATTCCCAGCGCGACATTGCGCGGCGGCGGCCCGCTCGCCTACGCGCGCACGCTCTCTACGTTGACAATTGGTCTCGCGAAAGCGTGGCTGTTGCTGGGCCGCTTGCGCCCTGCCGTCGTTGTCGGCTTCGGCGGTTACCCGACGGTGCCGCCGCTGTTCGCCGCCGCGATACGCGGCATTCCGACCGTGCTGCACGAGCAGAACGGCGTAATGGGTCGCGCCAATAGTTTGCTAGCCGCGCGCGTGACCAAAATCGCGACCGGCTTTGCCGATGTGAAGATGCTGGACGCCTTCAAGTCCAAACAAACGGTGGTCGGCACCCCTGTGCGTCCGAACGTGATCGCGGCCGCGGCCACGTCCTACGCCGCGCCCGACCCGAAAGGCGAGCTGCGCATCCTGGTATTCGGTGGCAGCCAGGGCGCCCGCGTGATGGGCGACATTGTGCCGGAAGCGGTCGAGCAACTGGCCTCAGATTTCGGTCCGCGCCTGCGCGTTACCCAACAGGCGCGCGGTGAAGACCTCGCGCGCGTCACCGCGATCTACCGGAACGCCAAGATCGCCGCCGAGGTCGCACCGTTTTTCAACGACCTGCCGGCCCGCATGGCGAAGGCGCATCTGGTGATTTCGCGCTCTGGGGCCTCGACCGTTGCTGAGCTAGCCGCGATCGGCCGCCCTGCCATATTGGTGCCGCTTCCGCATGCGCTGGATCAGGATCAGCTCGCCAATGCGAGCGTTCTGGAGAAGGCGGGCGGCGCATTGTTAATCCAACAAGACGGTTTCACGCCGGAGCGTGTTGCTTCCGAACTCGCCGACCTGTTATCCGATCCGGCGCGACTGGCGCGGATGGCACAGGGCGCGAAGTCGGTCGGCACGCTCGATGCAGCCGATCGCCTCGCCGAACTGGTGCTGAAGATCGCGGGCGAGAGGGGCTGACGTTTCATGAAACTGCCGCGCGAACTCGGGCCGGTGCATTTCGTCGGCATCGGCGGGATTGGCATGAGCGGCATCGCCGAGGTGCTGGTCAATCTCGGCTACACTGTCACCGGCTCCGATGCGGCTGATAGCGCTAACGTCAAGCGCCTGCGCGACAAGGGCGTGAAGATCGCGGTCGGTCACAAGGCCGACAACCTCGATCACGCCGACGTCGTTGTCGTGTCGTCGGCGATCAAGCCGGATAACCCCGAGCTTATTGCGGCGCGCGCCGCGCGGCTGCCGATCGTGCGCCGGGCTGAGATGTTGGCGGAATTGATGCGGCTGAAAAGCTGCGTCGCCATTGCCGGCACGCATGGCAAGACCACCACGACGTCGATGGTTGCGGCGTTGCTCGACGCGGGCGGCTTTG
>JAFAQJ010000340.1 GCA_019246455.1 Pseudolabrys sp. | reverse complement strand
TTGATGGCGGCGAGCACCGCCGTCATCTCCTTGGCATTGGCGTCGCTTGCCTCGCGCGCGGTCTTGCCCTGGCTGGTGACGCCGATGCGGATGATCGCGCTGTCGGGCGACACCGCGACGGTCGCTTCGCCGGACACGGTGATCAGGCGCTCCGCGGCGTGCGCCGGCGTGAGCGCGAGCAGGGCGAGAACGGCGATGGCAAAGCGCAGCATCACTTCACCGGCACGAACACATTGACGACGAGCTTGCTCTGATCGGCGGTCGTCGGATCGCCGCTATATTCCTCGATGAACAAATCTTTCGCCTCGAGCCGCTTCTCGTCGAGGTAGTTGGTGATCGCCTCGTAAGTTGTGTCCATTGCGTCGTAGGAACCGCGATGCACGAATTTGAGTGCCTTGCCGGACGGCGCCTGGCCGATCGCGATGTCACCCTTCGGTGGATTTTTCGGCGCCTGCGTCAGCGGCAATGCCGCCTGGAACTTGAAGCCGGTGTCGTCGGTGGCGGTGTAGATCGCTAGCGCCGGCCCGCTCGGCTTGAGCCCCTGCTTGTCCATGTACTGATTGAGTGACTTGAAAGCATCGACCAAGGTCTCGAACGCCTTGTCCCAGGTGCCTTCGCCGCGGATGAAGATGATGGTGCGCTCCGGCAGGTTGACCGGCTCGCCGAATGCGTCGCCGGGCTGTAGCGGCGAGGGCGACGCAGCGCCACCCGGCACGGCCGGGGTTTGCGCCTGCGCGGGCGCGCCCAGCGCAAGAACGGCGGCAATGGTGAAGAGGGCCAGGCGGGGCATTCTCAAATCGAACTCCGTCTTTCCGCAGCGCCCCGGCGATTCGCTACGATCGTGCTGCATTCTAGCATGGCGCTGGCTAATTCCCGTGAATTCGCCATATAAACCGGACCGAAATCGGGCGGCGCAATGTGCGCCAAAGAACGCACCAAAGAACCGCACATGAGTGCTTTGGCCAATCATCCTTTCGTGAAAATGAACGGCATCGGCAACGAGATTGTCGTGGTCGACCTGCGCAAGGATGGCAAGCCGGCGCCGCTCACCGGCGAGGAGGCGCGCGCGGCGGCAAAGCCGCAAGGCGGCGCGCATTACGATCAGCTGATGGCGCTCTATCCGCCGAAGACGCCGGGCACGGATTCGTTCGTGCGCATTTACAACAATGACGGCTCCGAAGCCGGCGCGTGCGGCAACGGCATGCGTTGCATCGCCTCGCTGGTCGCGCAGGAAAACGGCAAGGACGCACTGACCTTCGAGACGGCGAGCGGCATTTTGAACTGCTGGAAGGGCGCCGACGGCCGGTTCACGATCGATATGGGCAAGCCGCGCTTTGCCTGGAACGACATCCCGCTCGCCGAGGAATTCCGCGACACCCGCGCGATCGAGTTGCAGATCGGGCCGATCGACAGGCCGGTGCTGCACTCGCCGTCAGCGGTGAACATGGGCAATCCGCATGCGATTTTCTGGGTCGACGACGTTAACGCCTACGACCTCGAGAAATTCGGCCCGCTGCTCGAGAACCATCCGATTTTCCCGGAGCGCGCCAACATCACGCTCGCGCATATCTTCGATCGTCAGAACATCGTGATCCGCACCTGGGAACGCGGCGCGGGGTTGACGCGCGCCTGCGGCTCGGCGGCGTGCGCGGCTGCGGTCGCCGCCGCGCGATTGAAGCGCACCGAGCGCAAGGTCAACGTGACGCTGCCGGGCGGCGACCTCGTCATCGAATGGCGCACCGACGATCACGTGCTGATGACCGGCGCCGCCGAGTTCGAATACGAGGGCACGTTCGACCCGAAGCTGTTCACTTCATCTCCCTCCCCCGTAAGTGGGGGAGGGTAGGGTGACGGCATTTATGAGCCTCGACGTCATCACCTTCGGCTGCCGGCTCAATGCCTATGAGTCCGAGGCGATCCGCCATCAGGCAGGCGAACTCGGCGATACGGTCGTCATCAATAGCTGCGCCGTCACCGGCGAGGCGGTGGCGCAGGCGCGGCAGACGATCCGCCGCGTGCGGCGCGAGCGTCCGCAGGCACGCATCGTCGTCACCGGCTGCGCCGCGCAGACGCAAACGGTGGAATTTGCGGCGATGCCGGAGGTCGACCGCGTGCTCGGCAATGTCGAGAAACTGGACGCGCGAGCGTGGCGCGGCGACGCGCGTGTCGCGGTGTCCGATATCATGCGCGAGACGAAGCTTGCCGCGCCGGTAATCGACGGACTTCGAGGCAAGAATGGAAACTTGCCGCGCGCCTTCGTGCAAATTCAGAACGGCTGCGACCATCGCTGCACCTTCTGCGTTATCCCGTACGGCCGCGGCAATTCGCGCTCGCTGGCGCCGACCGATGTGGTCGCGCAAGTGCGCCGAATCGCCGACAACGGTTGCCCGGAAGTCGTGCTGACCGGCGTCGACATCACGAGCTATGACGGGGGCATTCGTCTCGGCGCACTGGTCAAACGCGTGCTACGCGAGGTACCCACCCTCCAGCGGTTGCGTCTCTCGTCGATCGACTCGGTCGAGGCCGACGACGATTTGCTCGACGCCCTGGCAACCGAACCGCGCCTGATGCCGCATCTGCACTTGTCGCTGCAACATGGCGACGACATGATTCTCAAGCGCATGAAGCGCCGCCATTCGCGCGCGGACGCCGTCATGTTCTGCGACCGCGTGCGGGCACTGCGCCCGGACGTGGCGTTTTCCGCCGACATCATCGCCGGGTTTCCGACCGAGACTGAGGCGATGTTCGGCGGCTCGCTCGATCTTGTTGACGATTGCGGACTGACGCAGCTTCACGTTTTCCCATTCTCACCGCGGCCCGGCACGCCGGCCGCGCGCATGCCGCAAGTCGCGCGCGACATCGTGAAAGACCGCGCCCGGCGCCTGCGCGACAAAGGCGAGGCGGCGCTGTGCGCGCATCTGCAAAACGAAGTCGGCGCGTGGCGAAAGGTGCTTGCGGAATCCGCGAAAGTGGGGCGCACTGAACAGTTCGTACCGGTGCGCTTGGCGACGTCTTGCATGCCCGGCACTATGCTCGACGTGGCGATCGCCGCGCATGACGGGCGGCAACTTCTCGCGGCCTGAGGGGGCTTTGATGACGGATCATGTGGTTAGTTCGGTCGAACAGCTCGAGCGCCTCTACGGCACGCCGATGCCGACGTCGCTCGCAAAGGAGATCGATCACATCAATTCCAGCTACCGGAAGATGATCGAAGCCTCGCCGTTCGTGGTCATTGCGACATCGGGACCGAATGGGCTCGATTGCTCGCCGAAAGGCGACGCGCCAGGCTTCGTGCGCATTGTCGATAACAAGACGGTGATGATCCCGGATCGTCCCGGCAACAACCGGCTGGATGGCTTCAAGAACCTGATGAGCGATCCGCGCATCGCGCTGCTGTTTTTGATCCCCGGTGTCGGCGAAACGCTGCGCATCAATGGCCGCGCGAAACTCTCGGTCGATCCGGCGCTGCGCGAGAGCTTCGTCGTAAACGGCAAGCCGGCCCGCGCGGTGCTGATAGTCGCGGTCGAGACTATCTTCTTCCACTGCTCGAAGGCGGCGATTCGCGGCAAGATCTGGGATCCGACGGCGCAAATTCCGCGCATGGCGCTGCCTTCGACCGGAGCCATCATCTCGGAAACAACGGGCGGCAAGCTCGGCGGTGAGCAATACGACAAGGAAGCGCCAGCCAAGACGCAGGCGATGCTCTATTAAGCGTCGCGCCACCCGCACGCCGCGAGCCGCTCCTTCATATGTTCCGGCACCGGCGCCGTCACTGCGATCGCATTCTTGTTCTTGTAGAGCGGCACAATCACTTCACGCGAATGTAGATGCAGGGTCGGGCCACCGCTGCGTGGTGCTCGACCATAGATATTGTCGCCGACGATCGGCCAGCCCATCTCGGCGCAATGGACGCGCAGTTGATGGGTGCGGCCCGTCACCGGCTCGAGCGCCAGCCAGGTTATTCCGTCCGCACGCCCCATCACGTTCCAGGTTGAAATCGACGGCAGGCCGCTCGGATCGGCTTTCATCCACCAACCACGGCTGTCGTCGCGCTTCGACAGCGCGATCTCGATGCGGCCTTCATTCTCGGCCGGACCGCCATCGACGACCGCCCAATAGGTCTTGCCGACCTTGCCTTGCTTGAACAGCTTGCCGAGCGAGGCCAGCGCCTTGCGGTGGCGGCCGAGCACCAGGCAGCCGGAGGTATCACGGTCGAGTCGGTGCGCCAAAGCGGGCGCGCGCGGCAGGCCGAAGCACAGCGCGCCGAAATAGTCCTCGAAGCTCTCGTTCCCCTTCGGGCCCCGATGCACCGGCAGGCCGATCGGCTTGTCGACCACCAGCATCAGGCCGTCGCGGTAGAGCAGGCGGCGCTGCATCTCTTCCGGTGTCATTTTCGCTTACCTAGCATTGGTGAAACCGCTATCACGGTCGCATCATGGCGGAAACCGAACATCAGAGCTGGTGGAAGCGCCTGTCCGGCGGGCTCAAACGCTCGTCCTCGGCACTCGGTTCGGCGATCGCCGACCTCGTCACCAAGCGCAAGCTCGACGCGGGTTCCATCGAGGATTTGGAAAATGAATTGATCCGCGCCGACCTTGGCGTCGAGACCGCCGCCAGCATTTCGCAAGCCTTGAGCGCAGGCCGTTTCGAAAAAAGCATCGCACCGGACGAGGTGAAGGCGGTGCTAGCCGGAGAGATCGAAAAAGCGCTGGCCGGCGTCGACCAACCGCTCGAAATCACGGCGCGGCCATTCGTCATCCTTGTTGTCGGTGTCAACGGCTCCGGCAAGACCACGACCATCGGCAAACTCGCCGCCAAATTCCGTGCCGAAGGCAAGAGCGTGATGCTCGCGGCCGGCGACACCTTCCGCGCCGCGGCGATCGATCAGCTCAAGATCTGGGGCGAGCGCACGACGTCGCCCGTCGTGGCGCGCGAACCGGGCGCCGATCCGGCGGGGCTGGCATTCGACGCGCTGACGCAAGCCAAAGCCGAAAGTCTCGATATCGTGATTGTGGACACCGCCGGCCGGCTCCAAAACAAGACCGAACTGATGGACGAGCTGGAAAAGATCGTGCGGGTGATGCGCAAGGTCATCCCTGATGCGCCGCACGCGGTGCTTTTGGTACTTGATGCGACCGTCGGCCAGAACGCGCTGTCGCAGGTCGAGATGTTCCAGAAAACCGCGGGCGTCACGGGCTTAGTGATGACCAAGCTCGACGGCTCGGCGCGCGGCGGTATTCTGGTCGCATTGGCGACGAAGTTTCATCTTCCGGTGCATTTCATCGGCGTCGGCGAAGGCGTCGACGATTTGCAGCCTTTCACGGCGCGCGATTTTGCCCGCGCCATCGTCGGCCTCGAGGAATAGAGATGGCGAAGAAGAAGCTCAATCCGTGGTTTAAGATGGCGCTCGATATCGGCCCGCTTGTCGTGTTCTTTGCCGCTAACTCACGGTTCGGCATTTTCGCCGGTACCGCGGTGTTCATGGTGGCGGCAATCGGCGCCATCGCGATTGCTTATGCGATGACGCGGCATCTTGCGATCATGCCGGTGGTGACCGCGGTGGTGGTGCTGGTGTTCGGCAGCCTCACACTCGTTTTGCATGACGAGTTGTTCATCAAGCTCAAGCCGACCATCATCTATTGCCTGTTCGGCGGCGTGCTGCTTGGCGGACTCATTTTCAACAAGCAGCTCCTCGGCATCGTGTTCGACTCGGTGTTTCACCTCACCGATGAAGGCTGGCGCAAGCTCACCATCCGCTGGGCGCTGTTCTTTTTCTTTCTTGCCGTCGTCAACGAGATCGTGTGGCGCACGCAAACCACGGACTTCTGGGTCAGCTTCAAATTGTTCGGGGTGGTGCCGCTGACGCTGTTGTTCGGCGCGCTGCAATATCCGCTGCTGATGAAATACGCGGCCGAGCCGAAGGACTCAGCGTAGCGCGGCGACGGTTTCACCGATCAACGCGCGCAGGTAAGGCCGACGGTAAGCGAGGAAGATCTTCTCGAAATAAATGTAGGACGCGGCCGCGACCGGCAGGAATGCCAGGAATGCGAGATTGGCGACGAGCAGCGCAACGAAGAAGTTGTCGGCGCTGCCGATGCGATCCCAAAACAAATGGCGCATCGCTACGATCGGGAAGAAGTGCAGCAGATAGATCGAGTATGACCATTCGCCGATTTTCGCGAGGGCACGATCGAGAACGGGCGGCATCTTGAAGTGTGCCCCATCGTAGAGTGCGATCATCGACGCCCACGCCAGCCCTTCGATGGCCGGGATCGCGATCCACAGCGCGCTCGGCGATGCGCCATCGTTCATGTTGAAGCCGCCCATGCAGTCGAACATCGTCCATATGATGAGAAATATGCAGAACGAGACCGCGGCAACGACGCGCAAGGTCTGACGCGGCATCGGTATGATTGCGAACAACATGCCGAACACGAACTGGTCGATGCGCCCGAAGATCGTCCAATAGGCGAGGTGCTGCACCTC
>JAFAQJ010000240.1 GCA_019246455.1 Pseudolabrys sp. | reverse complement strand
AAAGCAGTTCGGACAGCCTGGTCCGCGCCCGGTTGACCCTGCTCTTGATCGTGCCCACCGCGCACTCGCAGATCGCCGCGGCCTCCTCGTAGGAGAAGCCGGAGGCGCCGACCAGGATCAGCGCTTCGCGCTGGTCCGCCGGCAGCTGCTGCAGCGCCGCTTTGAATTCCGAGAACTCCATACGGCCATGCTGCTCGGGATGCGATTTTAACGTCTCGGCATAAGTCCCATCCGCGTCTTCGACCTCGCGGCGGCGCTTGCGGTATTCGGAGCGGAAATGATTGCGCAAAATCGTGAACAGCCACGCCGACATGTTCGTGCCCGGCTGGAAGGAATTGATGTTCGCGAGCGCGCGCAGCAATGTTTCCTGCACCAAGTCGTCGGCGCGATCGACGTTTCCGCAAAGCGAAATCGCGAACGCGCGCAGACTTGGCACCGCGTTGAGGACAGCTTGTTTTACCGACTCATCAATCGGCATTAGTGCTTGTCCTTGTTTCCGTCGCCGTTCAGCCGGCTCAACAGGTCGGTGAAGCGATCCGGAATTCCCTGAGCGACGACGTCGTCGTAAACTGCCCGCAATTGCTGGCCCAGCTTGGCCTGGACCTCGCGACTTAGCTTTGCGGGCTGCTTCTTGGTTCGGCTGACGGATGCGGCTTCCATCGACTTTCGGGGCCCCGTAGGCTTGGTTGGGTCGTTCATCGGTGCATTCCCTCGCCGCGCACCCCGCTCGAAGGGCGCAGTCCCCCGTCTTTATTGGCAAAACAACTGGTCCAGCAATTGGTTCCGACATTCGTGGAACTTTTTTTGCTGACCCGTGTTGGCATATCTGCCACGAGGCACGATATTGGCACGCGGGGCCGTGCAAAGCGCCGCCTCAGGCGGAAGCCATTCGGGAGGGACTCTTGTCGACCGCACAAATCGTTGCTCAGCATCTTCCGTACCTTCGCCGCTACGCGCGGGCGCTTGCCGGAGATCAACAGTCCGGCGACGCCTACGTGTCGGCGACGTTGGAAGCGCTGATCGCGGACCCTTCGACGCTCGACGCGCATGCCTCAACCCGCGTCGGACTCTACAAGCTTTTCACCAAAATCTGGAATTCAGTCGGGCTCAACGCAAAAGCCAGTCCGACCGACAAGAATTTGCCGGTCGAACGGCGGCTGGCACAGATCACCCCGCTACCGCGCCAGGCATTTCTTCTCGTCGCGCTTGAAGGTCTGTCGGAAGACGATGCGGCGAAAGTGCTCGACGTCGACGTGCCAGAGTTGCGCAAGCTCGTCGAAGAATCCGGCAAGGAGCTTGCCGCTGAGATCGCAACCGACGTCCTCATCATTGAGGATGAGACCTTCATCGCGCTCGACCTCGAAGGCCTCGTCGAAAGTCTCGGCCACAAAGTCCTCGGCGTCGCGCGCACCCACGGCGAAGCGGTGGCGATTGCGCGCACCAAGCGGCCGGGCCTTATCCTTGCCGACATTCAGCTGGCCGATGGGAGCTCAGGGCTCGACGCCGTGAATGAGATGCTGCGTTCGTTCGAAGTGCCGGTGATCTTCATCACCGCTTATCCCGAACGCTTCTTGACGGGCGAGCGGCCGGAGCCGGCCTTCCTGATTGCCAAGCCGTTCCAGCCATCGACAGTATCGGCCGTGTTGAGCCAAGCGCTGTTCTTCGAACGTAACGCGCGGCCGCGCACCCGTCGGGCGTCGGCCTAGTCCCGCGGTCGCCGCGCCAAGGCGTAGCCGTGCATCACGGCCTCAACAAGCATGGCGATCTGCATGCTGCGCTGATCCGACAGCGCGCCTTGCGCCGGCCGCGATAGTGCCTTGGCGCGCGTTGCCGCCAAAACGCCAAGCGTGATTAGTGCCGCGGCGGTGAAGGCACCCGCGACAATCAGGTGGGCGTAAAGCGCGCCGTATGTCGCTTCTAGCGCCAGCGTGCCCGACAGTGTGAAGTGGTAGAGCGCGATGATCGCGAATAGTCCGATCAAAGCCACGCCAAGCAGCCGCCACAGTAGTCGGCCGAGGAGCTGATGAAAGGCGAACGATGTCAGGGCGTGAAGCTGCATGGCGTTATCGCCGTTGTGCAGCGCCCAGCAGGTAGCCGAGACCGGCTGCTACTGCGAGCACTGCAACTGGCCGGTGTTCAACTTCACCGAGAACGCGTTTGAGCGCATGGCCGCCGACCCGTGTCGCTTCGTCGGCGACGCTTTCGGTGATGGATTCTGCGCCGGTACGTACGCGCCGCATGACGCCTTGCAATGCATCGCTGACGAAATCGTGGATGTCGCTCGAGGCGCCCGAGGCTTCGCTTCGCGCTGTGCCGCTGAGACGTTTCAAGCGCTTTTCGAGATCTGTCATCAGATCTTCGATTGCCGCGATCTCGTCGGCCGTTGCCTTGCTGCGTGTCGTCATGAATTTCAACGTGCAATAACTGGGAACCTGCCGGGACAACGTAAAGTGAAGTGCGCGGTTCCAGGCGATAGCTCCCAGCGCGGCGAACACATGCGAATATAAAAAGGCGTAGCCGGTTTGACCCGACTACGCCCAAATTGGCCGGCCTTGCACGAGGGGGAGGGGGAATTGGCCGGTCGAAGAGTTAATGCGAAGCACGGATGGTGGTTCCTGTTTCCGTAGCGCGTGCGCTTTCCCCTGGAGCCCGCTCGGGAGCTCATCACTCACGTGTGAGCGAGTGTGATCGCCGCGGAACTTCTTGTTAGGAACGTTTCCCTCTGCCCGCCGTTGAGGCCGCGAACGGAGAGGGACGATGATGCGCGGCCTCGCGTCATACATTCTCGCAGCTTTGGCAATTACCCTGGCGCTCGACTTTGTCGTGCCGGCGAGCGGCACCTCGCACTCGTGGCCTGGTGCTGCGCCCGCCCCATTCAACCAAAGCGTCAACCGTGAATTCAAATCCGATCGCCTCGACGTATCGGGAAAAAACACGGTGAATAAAAGCGTTCGCGAAATGCCGGAACCCGCACGTCGCGCGGTGCCCGAGGGGTGCGATCCGGCTTTTAGCCCCCTGTCAGCGTCGGCGCGCAGCAGCAACTATGCGAGCCGGTGTCTGGCGGATAATTCGAATCGAATTGGCGGGCTCGTCTAACCCAAAATTCCGCTGTAGTTTCATCGGTGGAACTTCTGCCGTGTCGCTTGCGTTGAAATGTTCGATTCCTCACCCACGAAGGGAGAACCGATATGAAGAATATCTTTGCAACGGGCCTCGCGACCGCGCTTGTCGCCGGTATGTTGGCGACGCCCGCCACGGCGCAGGAACGCACCAAGGTTGGCACGCTGACGTGCGACATTTCGGGGGGTATCGGTCTGATCGTGACGTCCAAGAAGGACGTCCGCTGCCTGTTCACGCCATCGGCGGCGGGACCGCGTGAGGTCTATGTCGGCTCGATCACAAAATTCGGCCTTGATATCGGCGCAACCGCCGGCGGCGAGATGATCTGGGCGGTGTTTGCGCCCTCGCAGCGCGTCCGCGGCGCGCTGGCCGGCAACTACGGCGGCGCAAGCGGCGAAGCCACGGTCGGCGCGGGTCTTGGCGCCAACGTCCTCGTCGGCGGTTCGAACCGCACGGTCGCGCTGCAGCCGCTCTCGGTGCAAGGCCAGACCGGCCTCAACGTCGCGGTCGGCGTCTCGGGTCTTGAATTGCGCCCCGCCCGCTAACAAACGACAGTCTGAAATGAAATCGGCCGCCTCTCGGGGCGACCGATTTTTTTCGCGTCTGGATTAGCGCGCGACTGCGGCGCCTGTGGTTTCACCGGGAGGCGTGTTGCCGTTACCAGTGACGGTGCCGTCCGCACGCATGTTACTGGCGATCGTGGCTTGATCGTGCGGGCCATACCATTGGCCAAGCCCGAACGTGACACCAAGAATTACGACCAGCGCCGCCGTGAACAAGAGCCAGCCTCCGGCTTCCGAGGGCACTTCGTCGCGCCTATCAGGCGATCCAGGATCATTGGGATAGAATTCGGTCATGGTCATCTCCTTTGCCGAGATAACCGGCTGCGCCGGACGCGGGTTCCGGCCTCAGAAGAATCCAACCGACTCGCAGCCGGTTCCAGCGCGGAAGCTCTGCTTGTGCCGCCGTTTCGCGATATCGATCACATGCATCGAGCCGTCGCCCTGGCAGGGAACGAACAACTCACCGTCGCGAAACGCCATGTCCATCGGCTGGTCGCCGACCGGCACCGCGGCCTGATTTTCGAAATCCGGGTCGGTCAGCGTTACCATATTGCTATTGAGGCTCGTGACAACAACAAGAGCACCGTCCGGCGAATAGCGCACGATTTGCGCCGCCTTGGGTACGCCTTCCAGCGTGACTTCGCGCGTCACCTTTCCGGCCTTGGGATCGATCATGAAGACGACCGGCTGTTCGTCGCTGACCGCGATCACGGCGCGCCCGTCGCCCGACACCGCGATGCCGGCAAGCTTTTGCGGCGTCGCGATCTGGCCGAGTAATTTGCGGGCGGGGAGGTCGATGACCGAAATCGTCGCGTCTTCCTCGTTGTCGGTGTAGAGCCGCTGGCCGTCGTCGGGGATACAGAGACGGTGCCCGTTGGTCGAGCCGGACTCGATCGCGTCCACCATCTCCAGCCTATTCGGATCGATCACCGCGACCACCGCACTGTTCTCGCAGGTGATGTACACCATGCCGCCAGGGCCGCTGCGCACTGTGTGCGGACCGACGTAAGGCGTCAGGTCGATGCTCTTCGCGACTTTGCGCTTCTTGAGGTCGATCACGTGTAACGTGTGTCCGGGGTTCGGATTTCGGCCGTGAATGCCGTCGCCGAAAATCGGCACGTAGGCAAGATCCGCCTCCGGCACGACCAGCAATTCGTGAACGGTGCGCTGAAATCCCTCCAGCACCGTTTCCGTCTCGTAGGTCGACGGATTGAGGAACAGGATTTGGCAGCCCATCTTGTCGACCGCAATCATGCCGCGCGTGCTGTTACTCATGGGTCGGTCTTTCGTTTGCGGGCTTTTTTCAGAAATGCCGCGCAGAACGCCCGGTCGAACAACCGATAGTCGTTGGTGATCTCGACGCCCTTCGGGATATCGCGCTTTGCCACGATATGCCCGTTGCGCCAGCACGTGTTGGCGTTGGTCGAGTGATTCATATGGTGGTCGTGATCGACGGTCAGCAGGATTTCGCCGTCGACCCGGTAGCCATATTGCAGGATATATTCGCGCGCCGGTTTCGGCAGCCTGGCGAATTCCTTGGGCGAATAGAAGCGGTCGAAGCCTTCGACGAACCGCCAGACCTTGGTGCCTTTGCGGATATGTTGTGCGGCGAAGACACCCAATCCGTGGACCGCGCTTCTATCGACGTAGGTTTTGACGAGCAGCATGCCGTGGCTGGGGGACTAGGA
>JAFAQJ010000150.1 GCA_019246455.1 Pseudolabrys sp. | reverse complement strand
GCGCGCTCGTCTCAGATGCTGCGCGTGTCGCGCCCGTCGATCCGGGGCAACACTGCTCTGGCCTACGATTACGCGGTCGAGCCAGAACCTGAACTGATCGAAATTCCCATCGAGCAGCGCAAGACACTGCTGCAACTCAACGACGCCACCTGCCGCTGGCCGGTCGGCGATCCGGGCAGCACAGATTTCTTCTTCTGCGGTGGCACGTCAAACGAAGGATCGCCGTACTGCACCTATCACTCACGCGTTGCCTATCAGCCCGCGTCCGAACGTCGCCGCGATCGGCGGCCACCGTTCCGCAATTCCTAATCGATCGCGCGGAACATCGCTGGTCGTAGAGCGCGCCGCCGATCGGCAGCAGATCCTTCCGGAATTTCTTGGCCGCCCTTCCATAACGCGCAGGCTCTGATGGCCCACTGCGCGAACCGATTTAAATCGCACCCTTACCTCGCTGGCGGCGCAAGTGGCGCAACACTCGCGGATTGACCGCTGCGTTTGAGCGCATCGGCGACAAAACCAGACGCTTTCATATCCTCGATAAACGCGCCGAGGTATTTCGCGCCAGCAAAGCGTCCCTTCGGCGTACCCATCGCCTGGCGAATTTCCATAAATCGGTCGCTCATGACGCGCACCTCCGGATGGTTCACGGCATAACTTTCCAGCGCCTGGCGAACGCCGGCAGCGGCTTCGAGCTTTTCCCTGACAAACAGCGCAATCAGCGCGCTGCCACCGCCGATTTCCGCGCGCACCAGTTTGGCGTGCTCGAGATTGCGCGACAGAAACAGATCGTATGCGGAACCAGGGCCCGTCGCGATGCGCACACCGTCGCGGTCGACATCACCAACCGTTTTGAGCGGCGAATCCGCCGGCACCATATAGGTGCCCTCGATGAGGACATAAGGTGCGGTGAATTCGATCTCCTCAGCCCGTTCTGGTTCGATCGCCAGAAAAGCGATATCCCACGCCCCACTCTTGTTAGCTTCGAACACTTTGCCGGCCGCCGGAAACGGCACCAGCTCGACCGGAACGTTCAGCCGTTTGGACAGCTCGCGCGCAAGATCGACCGTAATGCCTTTGAGTTCGCCGGTCGCCGCATCCCTTTGCGCTAATACGCCGTTGCCATAGTTGATCGCGGCTCGGATCTTGCCAGTTGGCGCGAGGTCCTTGACGACCTCGGAGGGTGCATTTTGGGCAAACACAGGAAATGTTGATGCGGCAAGAAATGCGAGGGCAAGGCTTCTAAGCAAGACAGTATCTCCCGGCTGAACGCCGAAAGACTAGCGGAAATCGCGCCGAGGAAACTAGGCGGTCTTGCCGAAGCGGTCGTCGAGCGCGTAACCGGCACCGCGCACCGTGCGGATAGGGTCGGCGGAATATCCGCGATTAAGGGCCTTGCGCAGGCGTCCGACGTGGACGTCTACGGTGCGCTCGTCGATATAGATTTCGCTACCCCAGACGCCGTCGAGCAGTTGCTCGCGGGAAAACACGCGACCGGGACGCTCCATCAGGAATTCCAGCAGCCGATATTCGGTCGGTCCGAGGTCGACGGCCCGGCCACTGCGCGACACGCGTTTCTTTTCACGATCGAGCTCGATGTCGCCAATGTTGAGCACCGTGGCAACGCGATCAGGATTAGCCCGACGTAACAGCGCCCGCACCCGCGCCACAAGTTCCGGCACCGAAAATGGCTTGACGATGTAGTCGTCAGCACCGGTCGCCAAACCGCGCACTTTTTCGCTCTCTTCGCCGCGGGCTGTCAGCATGATGATCGGCAGGTGGCGCGTCTCCGGGCGGGCGCGAAGCCGACGGCACAGCTCGATGCCAGACAGACCCGGCAGCATCCAATCCAGCACGACGAGATCGGGCGCGCCTTCCTTCAAACGGGTGTCGGCGTCGTCGCCACGCGCGGCAGTTTCCACCTCATAGCCTTCGGCCTCGAGGTTATAGCGCAGCAACATCGTTAGGGGCTCTTCGTCCTCAACGATCAGGATGCGGGCGCTCATCACGGGCTAAATTCCTCCGTTAGCGATCGCCGGCGGCGCGCAACGTGGCAAAGGCGGTGGTGTCGTCGCCCTTCGGGCGTTTATCGGTAATTGGGTGCCCTTCGATCATGTAGTGCACGGTTTCGGCAATATTGGTGGCGTGGTCGCCCATGCGCTCGATGTTCTTGGCGCAGAACAAGAGATGGATGCAGAAGGTGATGTTGCGCGGATCTTCCATCATGTAGGTGAGCAACTCGCGGAAAACCGACGTCGTCATCGCGTCGATTTCCTCGTCGCCGCGCCAGACCGCCATCGCTTTGCTGAGATCGCGCTGCGCGTAAGCGTCGAGCACCGCCTTCATCTGGCCAAGCACGAGGTCGGCCATGTGTTCGACACCGCGGATTAGCTTCGGAGGTGGGAACTCCGCATTGAGAGCAATCACACGCTTGGCGATATTCTTTGCGAGGTCGCCGATGCGTTCGAGGTCGTTCGCGAGACGAAGCGCCGCAACGATCTCGCGCAGATCGATGGCGAGCGGTTGCCGGCGCGCGATTGTCAGAACGGCTTTTTCCTCGATGCCGCTTTGCAGCGCATCAATGACGGCATCGGACTGGGTGATACGCTGAGCGAGCGCGGTATCGCGCTTGGCAAGCGCATCGACAGCGTCTGCTACCTGCTTTTCGGCGAGGCCGCCCATCTCGGCGACCATCCGCGCGAGTTCCTGCAGATCTGAATCGAAAGCTTTCGTCGTGTGGGCGTCGGTCATGGGATGTTCCTAGGGCTCTAGCCGAAGCGGCCCGTGATGTAGTCCTGCGTGCGCCGGTCGGACGGCGTGGTGAAGATTTTGCTGGTCTGCCCAAACTCAACCAGCTCGCCAAGGTACATAAACGCGGTAAAGTCGGACACGCGCGCAGCCTGTTGCATGTTATGCGTGACGATGGCGATCGTGTAATCGTCCTTGAGTTCGTCAATCAGCTCTTCGATTTTTGCGGTTGAGATCGGATCGAGCGCCGAGCACGGCTCGTCGAACAAAATGACCTCGGGACGTACGGCAACAGTTCGCGCAATGCAAAGGCGCTGTTGCTGACCGCCTGACAGGCTTTGGCCGTTGGCGCCGAGTTTGTCCTTAACCTCGTTCCAGAGGGCCGCCCGGTCGAGCGCGTGCTTTACACGGTCATCCAGCTCCGACTTCGACAGCTTCTCGTAGAGCCGGATGCCGAACGCAATGTTTTCATAGATCGTCATCGGGAACGGCGTCGGCTTTTGGAACACCATGCCGACTCGCGCGCGCAACAGATTCAAGTCCTGCGACGGCGACAACAAGTTCTCACCATCGAGCAACACTTCGCCGGTCGCACGCTGATTCGGATAGAGGTCGTACATCCGGTTGAGAACGCGCAGCAATGTCGACTTGCCGCAGCCCGACGGGCCAATGAACGCCGTGACCTTACCGGCGTACAGCGGCACATTGATCGTCTTCAGCGCACGAAAATCACCGTAAAAGAAATCGAGATTACGCACCGAGACCTTTTCCGACAGCGTGCTCGTGTCAGTAGCGGTGTGGGTGACGTTGGGAACTGTGACAGCTGCGATACTCATTGTGACTTTCTCTGCGACGTGAGGGCGCGGGCGAAGATACTCAGAGCTAAGACCGTAACAGTGATGATCAAAGCACCAGTCCAGGCTAGGGATTGCCAGTCCTTGTACGGGCTCAATGCGAACTGGAAGATGACAACCGGTAAGCTCGATACCGGCGCGTTGAGATTCATGCTCCAGAACTGATTGTTGAGCGCGGTGAACAAGAGCGGCGCCGTTTCGCCGCTGATTCGCGCGACCGCCAAAAGAACGCCAGTAATCATGCCGGCTTTGGCCGCCCGATAAGCGACCCGGGTAATCATCATGGAGCGCGGCAGACCGATCGAGGCCGCGGCTTCGCGCAGCGTGTCGGGAACAAGCGTCAGCATGTCCTCCGTGGTGCGCACGACCACCGGTACGACGATCACAGCGAGCGCGACCGCGCCGGCCCAGCCGGAGAAATGACCCATCCGCGCCACCATGATCTCATAGATAAAGAGACCGACGACAATCGAGGGTGCGCTGAGCAGGATGTCATTGATGAAACGGACAACCGAGGACAGCTTCTCGTAGCGGCCATATTCGGCAAGATAGGTGCCAGCGAGCATGCCAAGCGGCGTGCCGATCAGGACCGCAATGACCGTCATCACGAGGCTGCCCATGATCGCGTTCAGCAGCCCGCCCGCCGAACCCGGCGGCGGCGTCATCTCGGTGAAAACGGCCAGCGATAGTCCGCTGAAGCCTTCCCACAGCAGCACCGCCAAGATCAGCACCAGCCACGCCAGGCCGAAAAGCGTGGCGCCGATCGAGAACCCGACCGCGATGCTGTTGCGGCGGCGGCGAGAATTGTAGAGCGCGCTTGCCATTGTCAGGCTCCGATCCGCTTCTGAACGCGCGCCAACAGGAGCCGCGCGAAGGCCAGCACGATGAAGGTGATCACGAACAGAATGAGGCCAAGCGCGATCAGCGACGACGTGTAGATGTCACCCACCGCTTCGGTAAATTCATTGGCGATGGTCGCGGAAATCGTGGTGCCGGGCGCCAGAATCGAGCCGGAGACGCGGTGCGCATTGCCGATCACGAAGGTGACCGCCATCGTCTCGCCGAGGGCGCGGCCGAGGCCGAGCATGGTGCCGCCGACGACGCCGACGCGCGTGTAAGGCAGCACCACTTGCCACATCACCTCCCACGTCGTGGCGCCGAGCCCGTAGGCCGATTCCTTGAGAATCGCCGGCACCGTTTCGAAGACGTCGCGCATCACCGCGGTGATGAAGGGCAGCACCATGATGCCGAGGATGAGCCCGGCGGTGAAAAGGCCGATGCCGAGCGGCGGCCCGGCGAAAAGACGCCCGACGCCCGGCAGCGCGCCGAGGCTCCCGATGACCATCGGCTGGACGTAAGCCTGCAGGAAAGGCGCGAAGATGAAGAGGCCCCAGATGCCGTAGATGATGCTCGGGATCGCCGCCAGCAACTCGATCATCGTGCCGAGCGGCCGCTTCAGCCAGGGCGGGCAGAGCTCGGTGATGAAGAGCGCGATG
>JAFAQJ010000091.1 GCA_019246455.1 Pseudolabrys sp. | reverse complement strand
GTCGATGCTATCGATCGCAACGAGTTTCGGCAGCGCAAACGGCGAGAACTGCGGGAACACCTCCCGCATCTCTTTGCCCGCGCTGCGGTCGGCCGTGAGCAACACGATCTCCGCGCGCGGATGACGCAGCAACAGCCGCACCAATTCCGAACCCGTGTAACCCGATGCGCCGAGAACGCCGACTTTCGCTTTGCTGGCCATGATTCAATCCTCACTCAGTGTCTTAACGGACCACCGGAGCAAGACCAACAGCACGATGATGTCTGGGGAATGAATGTGCCGCGGCTTGATCCGGCGACACGGGAAATTTACGCGCGCGAACGCGTCCGTGCCGCGGTGCTACGGCGACGGCGAAAAAACGAAGGTGCGAAAGCGTTCATCATGGCGCGTTCACATAGGCCGGCATCAGTCCAAATGCAAGAGGCCGCCGGCAGGCGGCCTCCGGTCTCTATCAGGAATGGATGGTTTTAGATCGAGGTCGCCCAGGGCGCGGGCACCAGGCCATAGCCACTTGCCGTTTTCTGCACATAGCAGACCGACGGGAAGTAGAAATGGAAGCCCTGGATCGGAATCTTGTCAGCCGCCGCCATGTCGTAAATCTTCCGGCGGGTCTGCACCGCAATCTCTTTTTCCGTATCGAACACGAACTGCCATTCTGGATAGCGCGCGTAGATCGAGGCCATGCCCGCCATGACATCAGCCTGCACTAGAAGCTTGCCGCTTCCCGATGTGATCAGATGCGAGCAGTGTCCAGGCGTGTGGCCGCGAGTTTCGATCGCAGTGATGCCGGGCACCAATTCCTTGCCAGGTTGATATTTCGTCACTTTGCTGCCGACCACGCCGAATACACGCTTGACGTTACCCATCTGGCCGCGGGCGATTTCAGGAAGCTTCGGCGTATTGCTTTCGTCGGACCAGAATGCCCACTCCGCTTCCGGCACCATGATCTCCGCGTTCGGGAACGCAAGCTTGTTGTCGGGCGCTACGAGGCCATTGATGTGATCACCGTGGAAATGAGAGATGATGACGACATCAACCGCATTGCGATCGATGCCCGCCGCCTGAAGATTGTTGTGGTAGTTGCCCACCGCACCTTTGCTCTGCTCGAACATGCCCATGCCGAGTCCGGTATCGATCGCAACCAGTTTCGAACCGGTGTTGACCACGACCGGCGTGTAGGATTGCAGCGCACGGTCTTTTGGTAGGAAATCGGCTTCGAGCGCCGCGTTGACGTCCGCCTTCGAGGCATTGACGACATAGTTGTCGATCAGCGGCGCATTGGTGACGCCATCGGCCACGGCCGTCACCTCGAAATCACCGACTTTGTAGCGATACCAGCTCGCATTCTGCTTGCCGACCGGCGGCGCGGCTGCGAATGCAGATGGCGCAATGCCAAGAGTCGATGCCGCTCCTAACGTCGCGGCTCCGGTCATCAGATGGCGGCGTGAAAGCTCGATCATGTTTCGCTCTCCCGTTTTGGCGTGCTGAAAATTGGGCTTACCGTTACCCTTGTAATGCACTGCGGCAAAAAGGTAGCTCTGCGCGCATCAACACCTCGGCCTTTAGGTTATTCCCGGCAACAGTTTGAGAGCGCCCGTAGGCGTGGCAAGGAGCTTAGGATAAACTTCTTGTGTCTGCAGACCAACCCGGCCGCGAATGTCGGGGCAAACATATCCCGAGGGAGGAATACCAAAATGCGTGATTTGAAAAAACTGGCGTGCGTCGCCGGCGTCGCGATGCTGGTGAGCACCGGCGCGTTCGCGCAAGCGCCGGCTCCGTCCGAAAATCCGAATGATGCGGTGCCGGAAGCCGCGAATGCCATGCCTTACGGCGAGCCGATCAATCTCGAAACCGCCAAGAAAGTCGCCACGGCGGCGCTCGACGAAGCCAAAAAACGCAACTGGGGCATCTTCTGCGTCGCCATCGTCAATCCGGCGGGCGATCTCGTCTATTTCGAGAAGCAAGACAACTGCCAGAATGGATCCGTGAATATTTCGCAGCATAAAGCGCGTGCGTCGGCGCGTTATCGCCGCCCAACCCTCGCTTTCGAGCAAGGTCTGGGCCGCGGAAATTACTTCACGTATCTCCTGACGCTCGAGGATGTGATTGCCTCGCGCGGCGGCAACCCCATCGTGATTGGCGGCAAGATTGTCGGCGCAATTGGCGTCTCCGGTGGCACCGGATCGCAGGACAACGTCATGTCGCTCGCCGGCGTCGCGGCCGTTAAGTAATCCCGGATTGCGATGAAGGCTCTGCCCGCCGACGGGCAGAGCCTTTTTACATCAGCGCCTTGATGCCGAGATAACCGCCGCCGAGAAGTCCCGCCGACCACACCAGCGCCGACGTGACATTGGCGAGTTGAAACGGCCAGAACGGCATGTCGAGAATGCCCGCAGCAAGCGGCACCGACGCACGCAATGGCCCGAAGAAACGACCGAGAAAGATTGCGTAGATGCCGTATTTCTCCACGAAGGCGTGGCCGCGCGGCACCAGCTTGGGATAGCGCGACAGCGGCCACACTTTGGCGATCGGTTCCTTGAACGTCACTCCGAACCAAAATGACAGCCAGTCGCCGAGCGCGGCACCGACCGCGCCTGCGATGAAAATTGGAATAAACGAAATGCCGCTTGCGGCAATCAACCCGCCGATCCCGAACAAGGCAACCGTCGCCGGCAGTAGCAACGAGATGAACGCAAGCGATTCACCAAAAGCGAGCGCCAACACCACAGGGATTGCCCACGTTTCGTTGCGCTGCACGAAGCCAACGACCTCGTTGGCGATCTCTTCAAGCGTCATGGTCCCCCCGGCCGAAGCAACGGTCTGTCTAGCGTGGCAGGCGCGCAGGCGCCAGTGCGCCCCGATCAGGATGGCAGCGTCGGCTCTTCTTTTGGGAACAGATGGCTCACCACGACGAGCGCAAAAATCAGGATTGGCACCGCGAGAAATGCGCCGACCGGACCCCAGAGCCAGGTCCAGAACACCAGCGACAGAAACACGGTGAGCGGATTGAGGGTCAGACGCCGCCCCATGATGCTGGGTGTGACGAAATGTCCTTCGAGCGTGGTGAACCCGAGATAAAGCAGCGGCGCCAGCAATGCGTGCGTCAATGACGGGAATGTCACCAGCCCGACACCGAGCAAGATCAATTCCATCAACAGGGGGCCGACATACGGCACGAAGTTCAGAATAAAGCCGACAACGCTCCAGGCGACCGGATTCGGCAGGCCGACAATGAGCGCGACCGCGCCTGCGGCAAGACCGACGACAAAGTTGATGACCGCCACGACACTCAAATAACTCGTCAGGTTGCGTTGCGTATCATTCATGATCTTGAGCATGCGCAATCGCGATTCTCGCGCATCGAAGAATGCAATCAGCACATGGCGCAGTTGATGGCGCCCGGCGAGAAAAAAGAACAGCGTGCCAAGGAAGATCACCACCTGCCCGATTGCCGGCGTGACCAAAAGGACCGCCGGCTGTATGATCTGCGCGATGTCAAAGCCGACGCCTGGAGCTTTAGCCTTGTCGCCCAGCAAGGCATGGCGGATGTCGCCGATCATCGCCATGGGACGATCGAGCACGTGCAATTTCTCCTTGATGTTGTTTGTGATCTCCGGAGCTTTTCCGATCCATTCGACGATCGGCGACGCCAGCAAGGCGATTACGCCATAAAATACGGCGATCACAAGAAGCCATAACGCGATCGCCGAAATGAGTGATGGAATACCGAGCCGGTCGGCACGGTTCGAGAGCGGCCCCAGCATAAGCCCGATGACAGTCGCGGCCGCGGCCGGCAACAACACCTGCCGCGCCAGGCTCAGCGCCGCGATCGTGAGAATGACGAAGATGCCGATGGTCGCCGCCTGCGCCACCGTCCGCCATAATTGCGCAACTTCGGGCAGCGGCTTGGGGTCACTCAGGGCAAGACCAAAGCCTCCGCTTGTTGGCTTGCCGCTTATCCGATCCTCCTGCGCCAGCCGTGAGCGTGGTTCTGGCGCCTGGACTTTTTTGCGGCGTTGGGTGTGCGCCTCCACGGGCGACCTCGCTGTCGGGATTGCCAGTTCCGATAACCGGCCACGCCGCCTTTAGTTGCCTCAGTCGCGCCGCATTGCGCCCACATCCCCGGATTTGGCCGTCACTTTCTTGATGCTGCCGTGGCATAGTCGCCGCTCCCGTCGCAATTGATTCGCCGCGCCCCCATATAGACCGCACCCGATGGCCAAATCCGCCGCCAAGAAAAAAACCACGAAACAGCAGGACCTGTTCGATCTGCCGCCCAGGCGCAAAGGCGCCGGCAAGGCGGCGAAGTCGGCCGCGCGTAGTTCTTCACGATCGGACGACAGTGGATATACCGCCAAGCATATCGAAGTGCTGGAAGGCCTCGAACCGGTTCGCCGACGTCCCGGCATGTATATCGGCGGCACCGACGAGAAGGCGATGCATCACCTGTTCGCCGAGGTGATAGACAACGCGATGGACGAGGCGCTCGCCGGTCACGCCACCTTCATCGAAGTTGATCTCGAGGCCGACGGCTTCGTGTCGGTCAACGACAATGGCCGTGGCATCCCAGTCGATCCGCATCCGAAGTTCAAGAACAAATCGGCCCTCGAAGTCATCATGTGCACGCTGCACGCCGGCGGCAAATTCGACTCCAAGGTCTACGAGACCTCGGGCGGCCTGCACGGCGTCGGTGTCTCGGTCGCCAATGCACTGTCGGAACGCATGGATGTCGAAGTCGCGCGCGATCAGACGCTCTACAAAATGACGTTCGAGCGCGGCAAGCCGAAGACCAAGCTGATCAAGGCCGGCAAGGCGCCGAACCGCCGCGGCACCCGCGTCACCTTCAAACCCGACCCACAAATTTTCGGGCCGAACGCCGAATTCGATCCTGCTCGCCTATTCAAGATGGCGCGCTCGAAGGCCTATCTGTTCGGTGGCGTCGAAGTGCGCTGGCACTGCGCCAAGGAATTGCTGCCGAAGGACGGCAGCGTGCCGGAGAAGGCGACGTTCCACTTCGAGCACGGTCTCAAAGACTATCTCGCCTCAAATCTGGAGGGCGCCACTCTCGTCCACCCCGACATCTTCACCGGCTCGGCCGGCAAGACCGGTGCGCATGGCGCTTGCGAATGGGCGGTCGCCTGGACCGCCGACAGCGACGGCTTTTTGTCCTCGTATTGCAACACCATCCCGACGCCCGACGGTGGCACGCACGAGAGCGGCCTACGCTCGGCGCTGCTGCGCGGCTTGAAGGATCACGCCGAGCGTGTCGGCATGGACAAGCGCGTCGCGCCAGTGACCAGCGAAGACGTGATGACCGGCGCCGGCTGCATGCTGTCGGTTTTTATTCGCGAGCCGGAATTCCAGGGCCAGACCAAGGACCGTCTCGCCACCGCCGCCGCGCAGAAAATAGTCGAGAACGCGATCAAGGATCCGTTCGACCACTGGCTGTCCGGTAATCCAACGGCTGCTAACAAGCTGCTCGAATTCGTCATCGAGCGCGCCGAAGAGCGCATTCGCCGCCGTCAGGAAAAAGAAATCTCCCGTAAGTCCGCGGTGCGCAAGCTGCGCCTGCCCGGCAAGCTCGCCGATTGCACGTCATCCGCCGCCGAAGGCTCCGAACTCTTCATCGTCGAGGGTGACTCGGCCGGCGGTTCCGCCAAGCAGGCGCGCGACCGTCGTACCCAGGCCGTGCTCCCGCTGCGCGGCAAGATTCTCAATGTCGCCTCCGCCGGCAAAGACAAGCTGGCGCAGAACGCGCAGCTTGCCGATCTCGTTCAGGCGATCGGTTCCGGCACCGGCGCGCATTACCGCGAAGGTGATCTGCGCTACGACAAGATCATCATCATGACGGATGCCGACGTCGACGGCGCCCACATCGCCTCGCTGCTCATTACTTTCTTCTACCGGCAGACACCGAAACTGATCGAGCATGGCAAGCTCTATCTCGCAGTGCCGCCGCTGTTCCGTCTGTCGCATGGCGGCAAGATCGTCTACGCGCGCGACGACAAGCACAAAGACGCGCTGATGAAGAAAGAATTCCACGCCAACGCCAAGGTCGAGGTTTCGCGCTTCAAAGGGCTGGGCGAGATGATGGCGGCCCAGCTCAAGGAAACGACCATGGATCCAAAGAAACGCACGCTATTGCGTGTGGTCCTCGCCGATAAGGAAAAGACGCCAACCGCCAAGGCCGTCGAGCGGCTGATGGGCACCAAAGCCGAAGCGCGCTTCGACTTCATCCAGGAAAATGCCGAATTCGCCAGCGAAGAGTTGCTGGACGTCTAGTGCGAGCCGTGTGATCCCAAAAAGCGGGCCGGTTTTCGGACAAGATCACGCGCAACCCAAAAGTCCCTACTGCTCGAACTTCAGATTGGCGGCTTTGACGACGGCGTCGTAGCTCTTGATCTCGTCGTCGATCCACTTGCCGAACTCGGCGCCCGTCGGGCCGCCCGGATTGACCG
This sequence comes from Pseudolabrys sp., assembly GCA_019246455.1. Taxonomy (GTDB): domain Bacteria; phylum Pseudomonadota; class Alphaproteobacteria; order Rhizobiales; family Xanthobacteraceae; genus Pseudolabrys. Next base: position 4,270 of record JAFAQJ010000091.1, on the reverse strand, counting down.
CAAACGTCTTGAGCTTGTCGCGCACGCTCGCGTCGGCAATCGCCTCCGCCAGCGCCTTCCTGAGTTTCTCGACGACCGGCGCCGGCGTCCCAGCCGGTGCGAAGAAACCGCTCCACAATTTGGTGTCGACTTGCGGGTAACCCGCTTCCTTCATGCTCGGAACGTCCGGCAGTTCGGATGAGCGTTCCGAACCGGTCACCGCGATCGCACGCAACTGCCCGCCCTTGACCAGCGGAATCGTGGGCGGGCCGTCCGCAATGGTGAAGAGACTCTGCTCGCTCACGACGCTCAGCGTCGATTCATTGGTGCCCTTGTACGGGATTGCTGTCCCCGGCATCCCGGTCTTGAGCTTGAGCAATTCGCTGGCGATCGTGAATGCCGGCGAGGAGCTCGCATAGTTTGCCTTGTCCGGATTGTCCTTGGCGTATTTGATCAGGTCAGCGACATTTTTGACCTGATGTTGACCTGGCACCACCATCACCAACGGGAATGAGGCAATCATATTCAGCGGGATGAACGATTTGGTCGGGTGATAGCCAAGGTTGGGATAGATCGCCGCGGCGATCGACATCTGCCCACTGGCGCCGACCAAAAGAGTGTAGCCGTCCGGCGTCTGGTGCGCGACGAATTCGGAGGCGATGCGCCCGCCTGCGCCCGGCTTATTGTCGACAACGACGGTGCCGCCGACTGTCTGCTCAAGCTTCTGCCCCACGACACGTGCAAAGATGTCGTTTCCCCCACCCGCCGCAAAACCGACGACGACATGAATGACGCGGTTGGGATAATCGGTCTGCGCCTTCGCACCCGATGAAAGCGCGGCCACAGTCAACGCGACAGCCGTCGTGAATCGGAAAATTCGCATGCTCCTTGGCGCTCCCCCTACTCGCCGTCTTGATGCGGCGCAGCGCAAAGCTACACCGAACTATCGAACACGCAACCCGGATCAATCGATCGGCAGACCGGCGTAATTTTCTGCCAACGTCTTTGCAGCGGCTTGCGAGCTGGTCACGTAATCCAGTTCGGCAAGTTGGCGGCGCTGATCGAACGCATTCTCCTGCGGAAAACGGTGCAGCAGTTGCGTCATCCACCAGGAGAAGCGCTGCGCCTTCCACACGCGCGGAAGGGCCATTTCCGAATAGCGATCGAGCAATTCGACGGAGCCGGTCTTGTAAAAAGCGCTGACGGCCCGCGCCAGAACGCGCACGTCGGCAAATGCTAGATTCATCCCTTTCGCACCGGTCGGCGGCACGATGTGGGCGCTATCGCCGGCGAGAAACAGCCGGCCGAACTGCATCGGCTCCGATACAAAACTGCGCATCGGCGTGATGCCTTTCTGCGCGATCTTGCCTTCCTCGAGCTGGCGCGCGCCGTGCAACCTCTTATGCAACTCCTCCCAAATCCGCGCGTCCGGCCACTTCTCGATGTCCTCGTCATGATCGACTTGAAGATAGAGCCGCGACACGCTCAGCGAGCGCATCGTGTAAAGCGCGAAGCCGCTTTCCGTATAGGAATAGATCAATTCGTGATCTGGCGGCGGTGACTCCGTCAGAATGCCCAGCCAACCGAACGGATATTCGCGGTCGAAAAGCGTTAGCACCTTCTCGATGGTTGGACGGCAAATGCCATGAAAGCCATCGCACCCGCCGATGAAATCGCAGTCGAGCTCCTGCGCCCTGCCGCCATGCACGAATTTGATTTTAGGGTGTTTGCTGTCGAGATTGTGCACGCTGACCTGCTCGGCCTCGAACAAGATCGACACGCCCGAGGTCGTCAGCGCGGCGTTGAAATCCTTTACGAGCTCCTGCTGGCCGTAGATCGTCGTGCCCTTGCCGACCAGCTTTTTGAAGCTGATCGGATGCAGCCCGCCATTCGGGCCATTGCCGAAGCGCAGCTTGATGCCTTCATGATACATGCCCTCACGCAGCATCCGCTCGCCAAGGCCGATCTCGACCAACAGGTCACGCGCCCACTGTTCGATCAACCCAGCGCGCACACGCGCCTCGCAATAGTCGCGGCTGCGGTTCTCGACGATGACGCTCTCGACGCCGGCCATTTGCAGCAGCTTGGCCAGCATCAGACCCGCCGGACCGGCGCCGACAATCCCAACCTGCGTCTTCACTTATCCTCCCAGCCATTCCGCCATCGCTGCGTTGACCGCAGTCGGTTGTTCGATCGTCGATAGATGCCCGCAATTGGTGATCGTCACAAGCCGTGCGCCGGAAATTCCGGCCGCGATTTCGTGGGCCAAAGCCGGTGGCGTCAGCTCGTCGCCGTCGCCCACCAAAACAATTGTCGGGCATTTGATCTTGCTGAGTTCGCCGCGCGCGTCCGGACGGTTCATGATCGCCCGTTGCTGGCGCACAAACGCCTCGACGCCCGTATCCTGCGCCATGTCGCGCACGGTGCGCACCAACGTCTCGTCCTTCGCGTGGTTTTTATGCAGGAAGCGCGGCGTCAATGTCTCCACGACGTCGTGCAATTTTCCGGCCTGCGCCATCGCGACAAACTTCTCGCGGGTGGCCATCTGCTCCGGCGTATCGGCGCGCGCCGAGGTGTCGAGCAGCGCGAGCTTCACGATCCGCTCCGGCGCGATGCGGAGCATCGCGAACGCGATGTAGCCACCCATTGACAATCCCGCGACCGCGAAACGTGGCGGCGCATCGGCGAAAATGCGCCGCGCGATCGCCTCCATGCTGTTGTCGCGGCGATGATCGGCCACCGTGACCGGACCGTGTGGCCATAGCGCCATGAGCTGCGGCGTGTAGAGACGCGCACTGCAAAGCAGGCCGGGAATCAGAATTAATGGAGTGGGATCAGGCATTCGGCGACGGACTATGCAAAAGCATTAGGAGTTAAAGTGACTTATTGCATAGCCGGCATTGACTTTCGACCCTACGCCCCTATGTTCGCGCCAGCCGGTCGCTCCAAACAAAGATTCGACCGCCAATTCCCGCGCATACACCGTTTTTCGTGATCCGCGCGAGGTCCGGGCGTCACCGCCCCAACTGAGGTTTTATGTCCTTCTCGCATCTCGGCCTTTCCGAAAAGGTCCTCGGCGCTATCGCAGACGCCGGCTACAAAACGCCCACCCCCATCCAAGAACAAGCAATCCCGCAGGTTCTCGCCCGGCGAGACGTCCTCGGCATCGCGCAAACCGGCACCGGCAAGACCGGCGCCTTCGTCTTGCCCATGCTCACCATGCTGGAAAAAGGTCGCGCCCGCGCCCGCATGCCGCGCACCTTGATCCTCGAGCCGACCCGCGAACTGGCCGCCCAGGTCGTCGAGCAGTTCGAGAAATACGGCAAAAACCATAAGCTCAACGTCGCCCTCATCATTGGTGGCGTTTCTTTTGACGACCAGGACGCCAAGCTCACGCGCGGCGTCGATGTTTTGATCGCAACACCGGGCCGTCTCTTGGACCATTCCGAACGCGGCAAGCTCCTATTGTCTGGCGTCGAGCTTCTGGTGATCGACGAAGCTGACCGCATGCTCGACATGGGCTTCATTCCCGACATCGAGCGCATCGGTAAATTGGTGCCGTTCACGCGGCAGACCTTGTTCTTCACGGCGACCATGCCGCCAGAAATCCAGCGCATCGCTGACACCTTCCTGCACAATCCGGCGCGCGTCGAAGTTTCCCGGCCTGCCACCGCCGCCGCCACCATTACCCAATTGGCGGTCGCCACCGGACGCGAAGACTTCGAGAAACGCGAGACGCTGCGGCGGCTGATCAATTCCGCTGAAAATTTCAAGAATGCCATCATCTTCTGCAACCGCAAGCGCGAAGTCGCGACGCTGCATCGCTCGCTGGTGCGTCACAAGTTCAATGCGGTTGCGCTACACGGCGACCTCGATCAATCCGCACGCACTGCCGCGCTCGACGCTTTTCGTAACGGCGAAGCGAAGCTCCTGGTCGCCTCCGACGTCGCGGCGCGGGGTCTCGACATTCCGGACGTCTCGCACGTCTTCAATTTCGACGTGCCGCATCATCCCGACGATTATGTTCACCGCATCGGCCGCACCGGCCGTGCCGGCAAGAGCGGTACGGCCATCACGATCGTCGCGCCGATCGATCGCAAAGCCCTCGAGGCGATCGAAAAGTTGACCGGACAGACGATTGCCTGGGCAGGCGAACCCGCCGCGGCTCCAGCCGACGGCGAGGATTCCCGCCATCGTGGACGCGGTCGCGAACGCGGCGGGCGTGGTCGCCGCGATCACAGCGGGCGCAGCCACGGCCATCAGGGCAAAAGCGAACCACCGCCGCGTGAGA
>JAFAQJ010000438.1 GCA_019246455.1 Pseudolabrys sp. | reverse complement strand
GAAAGCCGGGCTTCTTTTTTCGAGAATGAATCTGCGGTTCTTCCGAGACACCCCGCGGAGAAATCTTCGGAACGCTTGTCTTGCTGGAAGGTTTGAAAGTTACGAGGGGCGACACAGAGGTTGAACATGCGGAAGTATCTTTACGCTGCTGCGGCCGGAACCGCCTTGTTGGCGTGCTCGGCTGTTACCGCCTCGGCAGGCATTGCGTGCGTTACGGTCGTTTGCTGGCACACCACCGACCGATACGAATACCCACCCGAAGCACGGGTCGTCGTTCACGAAGACAGCTGGAAACCGGAACCGAGCGCGAAAATTACATTCCGCGAGCACACCGGTCGCGGCTATTGGCGGGAAGACAAGTGGGTCACTTGGTAACTGGACTCAGAGGCCGCCCCACAATGGCGGCCTCTTCCCCTTGGGGCCGTCTATGAGCGAACAGGCAACCACTCGACTAATTGGTATGGCGCTGTCGAGCATCTTTCTGACCATGCTCGCGCTCAACGCCCTGACGGGATAGAGCGGCCCTTGGTTGGCGAACTCCTCATCTAAGTGGGGCGATATGTCGTGCTCGTCAAAGACGCGTTGCGCGGCGAGCGTTACATGCTTTGCCATCGAAAATAGCTACGGCTCGGAAACCACCGCTACTTCGTTGCCGACATCATCCATGACGCGGATAGCTCGGACTTGCTCCCCTAGTTTTTTAAGCGAACGAAGATAGCACAGCGCTTCGCGGCATGCCGCATCCGCGTCGGCAAAGGGATGACCCTTAGTATCCATGATCATGTGCCTGTTGATAATGTGCATATGGAATCGTGGCATGCTCTCTAAACGAACTGGACAACCGTTCGGTTTCAGCAGTGGCATGGCCGCCCGCGTGATACGACAAGAGTCACACCGAGCGATAGGTCCGGCAACCGTGCAATGTTCTTGGCAATCCGGCGAGCTCGTCCTCGGTGAAAGCGGAGCGCATTCACCTAAAGCGATCCGCATCCCTCGTTCCTTCTGGGCGTCCAAAATCGCGAGGGTAGTAGCCGCGCGTATATGTACGGCTCTTATTGAAATCCCAGCTGCCCTGAAAGTCGTAAGCGCTATCACTACTGCGGGTCTTGTCCTGGGCGGCCAAAATATCCGTCGAAGGCTTGCGCGTGATAAAGCCGCCCTGAGGCTGATTGCTCAACACGACAACGAACTCAGTGCGATAGTTCGTCTCGCTACTCGGTGCCTCATCGGAAATGATGATGGAGGATCGAGGCAACACCGTTGACCCGACGCGGTCCATGATGTCTTGCGGGAAGGTGATGCGGTCGAGCGCGTCCGTGGGGTCATCCGCGGTATCGACCGAAACGACGCTCCAGCGCAAACCGGCGTCGTTGCGTGCCATGGCGGTAAACACATGCGTTCCAATGCGCTTTTCAGGGTCGCGGATCGTCACGGGTACCACAATAGTGGCATCGAAAACCTCACCGCCCCCGTCTGGGGCCGGCACATGCGTATTGCGCCGCACGTATAGCTTTCGGGTGGCCCTGCTGATGAAGATTGACACCGGCTCTTGCGCTAATTTGGCATCCTTGGCCGCATTAACAGCGGAAATTTTTTTGGCCTCTGCGGCCTGGGCTGCGTCTTTCGCGGCTGCTGCGAGGTCATGCTTAGCACTCGCGTCAGCCGCTGCCTTGTCGAGCCGCGTCGTAGCTTCCTCAGCCGCGGCCCGGAGTTTCTGTACTAAGTCCTGCGCCGGCGATCTTTCTTCGTCGGTCTTTGCAGCGAGTTTTTTCTCTGCAGCCGCAAGGTCGACGTCAGCCCGCTGTTTAAGCCTTTCCAGCTCACGCAGAGATGCGCTGAGCGTTGCGGTTTCGCGCGCCGCCACCTGAGCAGCTTTCTTCGCTTCTTCTGCCGCCTTGGTAGCCTCTGCCACGTCGTGCTTGAGAGTTGTCAATCGGCCTGGAGCAGCGGCGACCTCCGCACGATTGGGCTTCGGTAGCGAAGGATGAGAGAATTCAACTGGAGACGCATCATTGGGAGAAATAATCACGCGCATCCCGATCCGCGTTTTATCGAAAAGTTTCTCCGCAAACCCGTACGGCATCCGTATGCAGCCGTGAGATGCCGCATAGCCAGGCAGTGGACCGCCATGAAGCGCAAGCCCATTCCATGTAATGCGCTGCATATTCGGCATCCACGCGTCGTCATACATGGTCGAGTGATGGTCTTTGTCTTTTTCGATGACGGCGAAGATACCAGCTGGCGTTTCGCGCCCCTTTATACCTGTTGAGACAGGAGCCCGGAAAATCCAACCTTCCGCATCGTAGAACGTGACCTGTTGAGTTTTGATCGACACAATCGCCATAATGGGTTCGCCAGCATCGCGAGCTGCTGCTGCTTCCTTTTGAGGAGCAGGGGACACCGGTTTGGCGACGGCGACTGTGTGCGCTGTCGCTAAGCCGATCGTCGCGATGGCGATCAGAATGGTCGTTGCCCCGCGATTTCTGTTCGCCTTTATGGGCCGATTAGCTTTCAATTATTTGCTCGCTCATTCCAAAAAGCTCGAAGGGAGGAACAGCACATGAATGCCTGTTCCGCTGACTTGCAGCCATCGGCGACAAAAAAGCCCGGTCATTGCAACCGGGCTTTTCTGTCGACCACACTCTGAGGTTAGTTCGTGCAGACCTTGACCGACTTCATCCCAGTTTCGGCTTCGACCTTGGTCTTGTAGACGCCGTTGCCAACGACAGTGGTCTCAGTCGTCATCGGCTTTTTGTCTACGACGGTGCATTTCTTGGTTTTCACGTCCTGCACTACGTAGAACTCGGTGGTCTGCGCTGCCGCGAAGGATGAAACGCCTACAGCCAGCGCGAGTCCCAGAATAATTTGACGCATGTTCCTCTCCTAGTTTGTACGATTTCTAACGCCAACCCGCGGGCGCCGTTCCACGCAGGAAATAAAAAAGGAACCGCCCGGCGGGGCGGCTCCTTCCATCTACTCGGCACCGGTGGTTGAGTTTTAGACCTATTGCGCTGGTTTGGCGTTCTGACCCGTGGTCGCCGCGGGTTTTTCGGCCTTTTGACTTTCTGCGGTCGTCGCCTTGGCCTTCGGTTGAACGTTAGCGCGAGCATGCTGCTCGATGCAGTTATTCGTATAGGCGCGGCGCTTCAAGAAATGGACAGCCGAGAATTTCTTCGCAGCCTGAGCCTTGCAAGATGCTTGCACTTCCGCTGACACCTTTTGCTTCGAACCGGCCGCGTTAGCGGGCAGCGCTAAGGACAAGGCTAACGCCGCCGCCAAGCCAGAAATAATGAGTTTGTTCATGATTGCCTCCATTAATCTGTCGGAACAAACGTCTTAGCGACATCTTTTGTTCCGGTTGCCGTAGGTTCTTCAGGGTGGGCGCCAGTAGAGATCGCGCGTTGCTTGGCCAGACCATGAACTTGAGCCACGGGTCGCGCGTTGAACTGCGATGGACCTTTCTGTCAGGCAAAAAATCCAGCAAGCCTTTCAAGATGCCGTTGAAGCGCGGGGCAGCGTGGTGATTGAGAAAACTGATGGCACATCGACACGCATCGAACCGCATCTCGTCTCCTACGAGATGCACATAGAAGCGACCGCTCAAGACGGCACGTGGGTCACAATTCCCTATGAGCAGATCGCAGATGCCCATGCATGAAAGTTATTTTCTTTGACGTTGACGGCGTTCTCAATTGCGCCAAGACCGCCAATCCATGTGACCGAACGTATATCCTCGATCGAACACTTGTCGTGCGTCTCCAACAACTCGTGCGCAAAACGGGCGCCAAACTTGTCATGAGCAGTAGTTGGCGGCATGAACCCAACGCGATGCGTGTGTTCAACCGCAGTGGGATCGTACTTTTCGACCGGATCGGGAAGGGCTCGAAGCGCGAGCGGCGACGCGGCATCCTGCGCTGGGTTAAGCGCCATCCCCAGGTTGAACGCTTTGCTATCCTGGATGACGAGGACCAATACTTCGAAGGGCTGCCGCTGTTTCAGGCCAGCCCGCGCACTGGATTAACTGCCGATCTCGCTCGCGACCTCGCCAATTATCTTAACGGACGTTCGCCGTTTACACCTGACAATGTGATTACCAGTTAAGCCGACGCGTTCGTCCATAGAGGGGGTGTTTCTTTGGGCGCGGCACCCGCCGGATCTGGCGAATGGCCTTGGCATATTCCTGATAGCTTCCCCGGCATTCGCTATATGTGCCGGTCGGCGGATAAGCACCGACCACCAGAAAATCATCGGTGTGACGTAAGCACTCATGCCCGACGCCCGGCGGAATAATGATTACATCCCCAGCGCGGAGCGTCAGTGACGTTCCCCTGTTTCCGCCGAGCCGAACGTTTGCCGAACCGCGGGCAATGCCGAGAACCTCGAACACTTTCGGATGGTAGTGCACGAAATCGTAGATGCCGTTGCGCCAGGCCTTTTTCCAGCCGTTCGAACCAAAGACACGTTCAACAATCGCCGCGGCATCGTACCGGCGGTCGAAGCGGATTGCGCCTCGATGTACAAACAACGGAAATGTCCGGTTATTGGGAATGTAGCCGTCGGCAGCAAACCTGTAGGCTGTCGGTTTGACATTTCTGACCGAGCGACGGGCGTCGCCCTCAGTAGGGACCGCGATCCCAGTAGCATTCTCGAGCAATCGCTTGATCGGTTCAATTTTGTGAGTGCGCATACGTCAGGCTTTTTCGGCCGCCCGCTCGGCCCTTTCCTCGACTGCGCCTAGTGTGGAGTGCGTTTTTTTTGCACGACGTTCGATGGCATCCCGAAGACGCTCGATCTCGATGTCGGTGAGGTGCTCAATACCTACGAAAAAATTCTTTGCAGCACTCGCGCGAATAAGTTCGTCAAGCTTGACCTGGATCGCGGCGCTATCGCGGTTCTGCGAATTCTGAATGAGAAAGACCATCAAAAACGTTACGATGGTCGTGCCGGTATTGATGACGAGCTGCCACGTGTCGGAATAGTGGAATACGGGGCCGGTCGCCGCCCAGAGTATGACTACCAAAAGGGCGGAGACAAAAATTGAGGGGCGTCCCGATTCGCGAGCGACTGCATTGGCAAATTTGCTGAACGCGCGCTGAATGGGATGAACGCGTTTTTTGCCGTCCTGTGACAAATGGGACATTGAGCCCTCCTGGCATATCCAAACTCGAAACGATTAAGTTCGTTCGATCGGCGCGCGGAGAGGGGAGCGCTACGTCGGCAGCGAGAAACCTCACCGGCGTGCATACGGCGCCTTGGTTCTACCGAACGACGGCCTCCGGGAGCGGCTGTGAACTTTTAACGCGTCCTACTCAGACGGAACTTTATCGCGGACTTCCTAGTTATAGCGGCGGCTTGGGAACTTCTGACAGGGGATCATCATGAGCCTCGGCACAATCATTCTGATCATTTTGGTTATTGCGCTTCTGGGCGGGTTCAGCGGCATTGGCGGCGGCCCCTTCTACGGGACCGGTTACTACGGCGGTGGGGGTTTGGGACTCGTGATCGTCATCTTGCTGATCCTTCTGTTGATGGGACGGATTTGAGATGGCCGAAGGCCAAGGGCCCATCACGCGCAAGCGTCTTGCTGAACTGTTGAATGAAGACCTCGCGCGCGAATATCAGGCCATCATTGCTTACGTCGTGTACTCGCAGGTGCTCAAGGGCGCGCCCTACATGAGCATCGCTGAACAGCTCACTGAGCACGCTAAGCAAGAACTCAGCCACGCCCTGACACTCGCCCGCCAGATCGACTATCTCGGGGAAATGCCGACAGTGACGCCGAAACCGGTCAAAGTGTCTGAGAAAGCCGAGCAGATGCTGCGCTTCGATCTGCAGAAT
>JAFAQJ010000436.1 GCA_019246455.1 Pseudolabrys sp. | reverse complement strand
GGAGCTCGAAACGATCGTCAAGCGGCTCGAGGAGGGCAAGGTGCCGCTCGAGGAGTCCGTCGCCATTTACGAACGGGGCGAAGTGCTGAAAAAGCGTTGCGAGGACCTCCTGCGGCAAGCCGAGGCCAGGGTCGAAAAGATCACTCTCGACGGTAACGGCAGGCCAACAGGAACGGAGCCGCTCGACGTAAAGTGAAGAATGGCGTCGAACGGCTGGCTTGAAGCCACCGCCAATAACCGGTCAAATGGGCCATAAACGTTCGCCAAGGGCGTGATACGGGTTTTGCCCGGTACCAAAGTTGGAGTTCCGTTTGTCCGAAGTTTCACAGACGCCATTGCTCGATCGCATCCGCCTTCCGGGTGACCTGCGTCAGCTAACCCCCGACAAGTTGCCGCAACTCGCCGATGAATTGCGGCACGAAACCATCAATGCCGTCGCTAAAACGGGCGGCCATCTTGGCGCGGGCCTCGGCGTCATCGAACTGACCGTCGCGCTGCACTATATCTTCGATACACCCGTCGATCGATTAATCTGGGATGTCGGCCATCAAGCTTATCCGCACAAGATTCTAACCGGGCGGCGTGATCGCATCCGCACGTTGCGTCAGGGCGGTGGGCTGTCGGGTTTCACCAAGCGTGCCGAGAGCGAATACGACCCGTTTGGTGCCGCGCATTCCTCGACTTCGATCTCGGCCGCGCTCGGCATGGCGGTGGCACGCGACCTGCAGGGCCGCGACAATAATGTAATCGCCGTGATCGGCGACGGCGCGGTGTCGGCGGGCATGGCCTACGAGGCGATGAACAATGCCGGCGCGCGCAACGAACGTCTGATCGTCATTCTCAACGATAACGACATGTCGATCGCGCCGCCGGTCGGTGCGATGTCGGCTTATCTCGCGCGCCTCGCCTCGGGTCGCACTTATCTGAAGCTGCGTGACGTCGGCAAGCAACTGACCAGGCACCTGCCGAAGCGGCTTGACCGCGCTATTACCCGCGCCGTCGAACACGCGCGCAACTATGTCACCGGCGGCACGTTGTTCGAAGAGCTCGGCTTCTACTATGTCGGGCCGATCGATGGCCACAATCTCGATCATCTCCTGCCCGTGCTCAAGAACGTGCGCGACGCGCAGATCGGCCCCGTGCTGGTTCACGTCGTCACGCAGAAAGGCAAGGGCTACGCGCCCGCTGAAACGTCGGCTGACAAATATCACGGCGTCGTCAAATTCGATGTCGCGACCGGAGCTCAGGTCAAATCGAAGTCGGGGGCGCCGCAATACACCAAAGTCTTTGGCGAATCGCTGATCAAAGAGGCGCGCAAGGACGACAAGATCGTCGCGGTCACCGCAGCAATGCCGTCGGGCACCGGTGTCGACCTGTTTCAGAAAGAATTTCCGAACCGTTGTTTTGACGTCGGCATCGCCGAACAACACGCGGTGACATTCTGTGGCGGTCTCGCGACCGAGGGCTACAAGCCGTTCGCCGCGATCTATTCGACGTTCCTGCAACGCGCCTACGACCAGGTCGTCCACGACATCGCGATCCAGAAATTACCGGTGCGTTTTGCGCTCGACCGCGCCGGTCTGGTCGGCGCCGACGGCCCGACCCATGCCGGCTCGTTCGACGTCGCGTATCTCGGCTGCCTGCCGAACTTCGTGGTGATGGCCGCCGCCGACGAGGCCGAGCTCGTCCATATGGTCGCCACCGCCGCGGCGATCGACGACCGGCCGTCCGCGCTGCGCTACCCGCGCGGCGAAGGCCTTGGTGTGCCGATGCCGGCCGAAGGCGTGCCACTCGAAATCGGCAAAGGCCGCATCCTGCGCCAGGGCCATAAGGTGGCGCTGCTCTCGTTCGGCGCCCGGCTTGGCGAATGCCTCAAGGCCGCCGATGAGCTCGCGGCGCACGGTCTTTCAACCACGGTTGCCGATGCCCGCTTTGCCAAGCCACTCGACACCGATCTCGTGTTGCGGCTCGCCCGCGAACATGAAGTCCTTGTCACCATTGAGGAAGGTGCGATTGGCGGATTCGGCTCTTATGTATTGCAAACGCTTGCCGACCACGGCGCGCTCGACAGCGGCGTCAAGATCAGAACCATGACGTTGCCCGATCTCTTCATCGATCAGGACACGCCGGCGGCGATGTATGCCAAGGCTGGTCTCGACGCCCACGGCATCGTCGCCAAGGCGTTCGAAGCACTGGGCAAGGACGTGACGGCGGAGACCGTCAAGCTGGCGTGAGCGAAAAGGCGCGCGCCGACCGCGTTCTGGTCGAACGCGGCCTGTTCGAGAGCCGCGCCAAAGCGCAGGCCGCTATTGCCGCCGGGCTGGTGCGCGCCAACGACGTGACAGTGCGCAAGGCTGCCGAGGAAATCCCAACCGACGCGAAAATCGAAGCGCAGGCGGCGCACCCATATGTGTCGCGCGGCGGCGTCAAACTTGCTGCGGCACTCGATCATTTCAACGTCGATCCCCGCGGCCGCGTCTGCCTCGATGTCGGCGCCTCAACCGGCGGCTTCACGCAAGTGCTGCTCGAACGTGGTGCAAAACGGGTCTACGCGGTCGACGTCGGCACTGGGCAACTGCACCAGAGCTTACGTGACAATCCGGGCGTCATTTCATTCGAGAGCACTGATATCCGCACATTCGATCCTGCGTGCCTCCCCGACACCCCCAATCTTGTCGTCATCGATGTCAGCTTCATCTCGCTGAAATTGGTGCTACCGGCCGTGACGGCCCTGGCCGCTACGCCTGCCCATCTCGTCGCGCTGATAAAGCCGCAATTCGAGGCCGGCCGCGAACATCTCAAAAAAGGCGTCGTGCGCGACGCCTCCATTCATCAGATGATCTGCGACGATATCGCTCTCACCACGCAAGCCCTCGGCTGGCGCCCAATACACATTATTCCCTCACCGATTGCGGGCGGCGACGGTAATGCCGAATTCTTACTCGGGGCCGTGCATGACTGAACGATTGACCATCGCCCGCCTCGGTCACCGCGGCGACGGCATCGCCGACACGGCCAATGGTCCAGTCTATGTGCCTTTCACGCTACCGGGTGAAGTTGTCACCGTGGAGGCCGCCGAGAACCATCCCGATCGCCGCCATCTCCTCCAGGTCGAGCGCGCCAGCGCCGAGCGCGTTACAGCGATTTGTCCGCATTTCGGCGTATGCGGTGGCTGCGCGCTACAACACTGGGCGCTGCCCGCGCAGCATGCATGGAAGCGCCAGCTCATAGTTGCCGCCCTCGCCCACGAAAAAATCACCACCGATGTCGCACCAACCCTCGACGGGCA
>JAFAQJ010000087.1 GCA_019246455.1 Pseudolabrys sp. | reverse complement strand
GCCGCGCAGGCCGACCAACTCTGATCACTTGAGGAACGTCACCGCTTCGATGCGATTGCCGTCGGGATCGCGGATAAAGGCGGCGTAGTAGCCCTGGCCGTGCTGCGGCCGCAGCCCCGGCGCGCCATCTGATGCGCCGACCGCGTTGAGCGCTGCGGCGTGAAAAGCATCGACGATGTCGGTACCGCGGGCGCGGAAGCAGATATGCGCGCCGTCGGAGATCGTCACCGCGGAACGGAGATTGATCCAGAAGTCCGGATATTTCTTGCCGTAGCCCGCGGTCTTTTCGCGGGTCTCGAGACGGCGATAGCCAAGTGTCGCCAGCACCGCATCGTAAAATCGCATCGCCGCCGCGAGATCGCGCACCGCCACTGACACGTGATCGATCATGCCGGCGCACTGGATTTGACGAGCTTGTAGATAATCGAATCCATCAGCGCTTGAAATGACGCGTCGATGATATTCGGCGAAACGCCGACCGTGACCCAGTGTTCGCCGTTCTCGTCACAGCTTTCGATCAACACGCGCGTGACCGCTTCGGTGCCGCCATTGAGGATACGCACGCGGTAGTCGGTCAGCTCCAGTCCCTCGATATATTTCTGGTACCTGCCGAGGTCCTTCCGCAGCGCAAGGTCGAGGGCGTTGACTGGGCCATTGCCTTCTGCAGCTGAAATCATCGTTTCGCCGTGGACCTTCAGTTTGACGACGGCCTGCGAGACGGTGACGCGCTTGCCTAAGGCGTTCTCGCGCTGCTCGACATTGACGTCGAACTTATCGACCTCGAAGTAGTCCGGCACCTTGCCGAGCACGCGACGCGCGAGCAGATCGAAGGATGCGTCGGCGGTTTCGTAGGCAAAGCCTAGCGCCTCACGTTCTTTCACGACTTCAAGCAAGCGCGTGACGCGCGGATCGTCCTTACCGACCTTGATGCCGATCCTCTCAAGCTCGGCCAGCAAGTTGGATTTGCCAGCCTGATCCGACACCAAGAGCTTGCGGCGATTGCCGACAGCATCCGGTGCGACATGCTCGTAGGTTGCCGGATCTTTCATGATGGCTGAAGCGTGGATGCCGGCCTTGGTCGCGAACGCGCTCTCGCCGACATAGGGTGCGTGCCGATCCGGCGCGCGATTGAGCATCTCATCGAGCGCGTGTGAGGCTTGAGCCAATTTCTTGAGTTGGGCACCCGACACGCCGATCTCGAAACGCTCGGCATATTCCGGTTTGAGCTTCAGCGTCGGAATGATCGAGACAAGATTGGCGTTGCCGCAGCGCTCGCCAAGGCCATTCAGCGTGCCTTGAATCTGACGTGCGCCAGCCCGCACCGCGGCAAGCGAAATGGAGACCGCCTGCTCGGTGTCGTTGTGCGCATGAATGCCGACATGGTCGCCCGGAATGATCTTGCAGACCTCACCGACGATCTTTTCGGCTTCGTGCGGCAATGTACCGCCATTGGTGTCGCACAGTACGATCCAGCGCGCGCCCTCGTCATAGGCTGCCTTCGCGCAGGCTAGCGCGTATTTCGGATTGGCCTTGTAGCCGTCGAAGAAATGCTCGCAATCAAGCAGCACCTCGCGGCCCTTGGCCTTGGCCGCGCGGACGCTTTCCCGGATCGAGGCGAGGTTTTCTTCCTCCGTCGTCTCGAGAGCAACCTTGACGTGATAGTCCCATGACTTCGCGACAAAGCAGATCGCATCGGCCTGAGCTTCGAGCAGCGCCGCAAGACCCGGGTCGTTCGAAGCCGACCGGCCAGGGCGTCGCGTCATGCCGAACGCGGTGAACGTCGTATGGGTGAGCTTGCGGTCCGACCCGAACAGCTCGGTGTCGGTCGGATTGGCGCCGGGGTAGCCACCTTCAACGTAATCGATACCGAGGCCATCGAGCATCTGCGCGATCGCCACCTTGTCGGCGAGCGTAAAATCGACGCCGTTCGTCTGCGCTCCGTCGCGCAACGTCGTGTCGAACAAATATAAACGCTCACGCGACATGGGACCGCTCATATCACCGCGTAGAAGACGTAGAGCGCGACCAAGACGCCGACGATCAGCACGCCGTATTTCAACACGATGTAATAGAGCCAATGCCGCGGGAATGGTGTTTCCGGTTTATCCATGAGTGCCTCCCTTTGGCGCGAGTGCTTTGTGCATGCTCGTGTTGGCAAACCATTCGCCGTTCAGCGTTACCGAATTGCGTTGCTGCGCGACATAGCCGCGATGGGCGAAGAACTCACGTGCGGTATCGCTGGCCTCGACCGAAAGCTTCGTCACTCCGCGGCCGGCCGCAAGTTTCTCCAGCGCATCGGTCAGCAGACTGCCAGCGCCCTGCCCCGCCGCGGCCGGATGAACATAAAGCAGATCGAGTTTGTCCTTGTCGGCCAGTGAAATGAAGCCTACCGGCGAGCCGTTCGATGTCGCCACTAACGTAAGCGAAGCAACGAGCCGCTTGGCGAAGGTGGTTTCGTCGTCGGCGACGGCAGCCCAGGCATCCTGCTGCGCCTCGGTGTAGTCGTCGCCGGTCAATTCGGTGACACTCGA
>JAFAQJ010000076.1 GCA_019246455.1 Pseudolabrys sp. | reverse complement strand
TCGCCTCGCGCGCCTTGATGCGCGCGGTGTGCGGACTACGGTGGCGCAGAAATGCGCCGGTCATCACATTCGCCAGCACCGTCATACCGCCGAATGGCTTCGCAACTTGGAAAGTTCGCGCGACGCCATGCGCGCAGACCGCGTGCGGCTTCAGCCCTACGATACTCTGGCCGAAGGCTTCGACCACGCCCTCGTCGGGTCGGTAGTAGCCCATGATGAGGTTAAAGGCTGTGGTCTTGCCTGCGCCGTTAGGGCCGATCAGCGCCAATGTTTCGTTCTCGCGCACATTAAACGACACGTCCTGCACTGCGCGCAATCCGCCAAATCGTTTGCTCAGGCCCTTGATAACGAGAACGTCGGCCATCACGCTTCTGCCGGATTAGAGCGGACGCGGCGTCCGTAAATCTCGATCAAGTAACCCATGATGCCCGTTGGCCGCCACAGGATGATCGCCATCAAGATCAACGCGTAGACCGTGAGCTGCACGCCACCGACCGAATTGCCGAGCCAGCTTTGCAACAGTGCAGACGTGGTTTCGAGCAGCACGGTACCGATCACCGGACCCCACAGCGTGCCGATACCGCCGACGATTGACACCAGCGCAGCCTCGATCGAGACGCTAAAATTGAACGCCGTCTGCGGATCAATGAAGTAGATGTATTGCGTGTAAAACGTACCGGCCATGCCGGTCAGAAAGGCGCTAATCATATAGATGTTGCGCTTGACGCGAGGCACATCGACGCCAACAGCCTCCGCAGCGTCTTCATCCTCGCCGATCGCCACCAAGTAGTAGCCGACACGGGAGCGCTCGATCCACCAGGTGATGATGAGAGCGATCGCGAGCAGACCGAGTACGATGTAATAGTACGGAACCTTGGTCTCGAACTGCATCATCAGCGGTGCGTGGCCAAGATTGGGGATCGTGGTGCCTTCTGCGCCCCATGCGAAATCGCGAAATTTCAGGAAAATCAACATCAAGACGTTCGCGGTCGCGATCGTGGCAATAGTGAAATAAGGCCCGCGCAATCGAAAGCAGAGCCAGCCGATCGGTAAACTCGCGATCAGCGCTACGAAGCCTCCGGCGACCATGCCGATCCACGGCGATATGCCGAGATCAATCTGCATCAACGTCGAAGTGTAAGCGCCGAGGCCAAAAAATGCCGCGTGACCGAGCGACAACTGCTTAGCGTAGCCGCCCAGCAGATTCCACGCCGTGCCGATAAAGGCAAAGAGCAGAACACGGATCAAAATCTCCATGGCAAAGGAGCTTTTCACCACCAGCGGCAGCACCAGCATGACGGCGATCACGAAAATCAGCGCGAGACTGCCCCAGCCGCGAAGCTTCATCATCGCCTCCAGCCGCCAGCCAACCCACTCGGCCGAACCGCAAGCGTAGTGAGCAACAACAGGAACACGACGATCAAACCGCTATCGGCGCCTATAAACTGGATGCCAAGCGATTCCGCGACCCCCATGAGCAGACTTGCGACCAGGGCGCCGAGCACATTGCCGAGCGTGCCTAGCACGACGGCGACAAACGCCATTAACACGAACACTTGGCCGACCAGTGGATAGGCGGGATAGAACGGCATCAACAACGATCCGGCCGCGCCTGCGAGCGCCAATGCGATGCCCAGCGCGACGGCAAAGACGCGATGCGGGTTGATGCCCATGAGTTGCGCGACATCCCGATTCTGCGACGCTGCGCGCATCGCTTTGCCGAGATCTGTTGAATGCAGGAACGTCCATAGGATGCCGCTCAGCACCATCGCCAGCACGAAAGCAGCGAGTTTGGCGATCGGGATATAGAGGCCGCCGATATGGAGCGCCTCGTCCGAATACCAAGTGTGGACGGTGCGATAGTTTGCCGTCAGCAACATCAAGGCGAGATTCATCAGCAGTAGCGATAACGCGAAGGTCAAGAAGATCTGGGGCAGATCGTTGAGCCCGAGAACCCTGCGAATTAGGAAATGCTGGATCAGGACGCCGACTACGAACAGCAGCGGCATCGACACGACAAGTGACAAGATCGGATCGATACCGAGCTGTGTGGCGAGGAAGAACGTGATGTACATCCCGATCATCACGAATTCGCCTTGGGCGAAATTGACGATCTTCACCACGCCGAAGATCAGCGTGACGCCGATGGACACCAGCGCATAAATCCCGCCAATCAGCAGGCCGTTGATGACGGCCTGCGCCACAATTTCTAGCATCTGGCGCGCTTAGGTCTTGATCAGCGGCGCGCGCGCATCGTCCTTCGGGAAGACGCTGGCGAGATCACCGTTTTGCCATTGGACGCCGACCGGGCGACCATAGACGTTCTTACCATCCGGACCGAACTTAACCTTGCCGCCCGGCGCCATCGCCGCGTAGCCCCTCGACACATCGAGTGTCGCCAGCGCTTCGCGGACCTTGACCGGATCGGTCGAAGCGGCACGCTCGAGTGCGTCGGCCAACATGAAGGTCTGCGCGACAAGCCCGCCGGCATATTCGAACAGGAATTCGCCGGTGCGCTGCTTGTATGTGGCGTTTACCTTCTGCGCGTCATCACTCATGTCGTGGTTCCAGTGCGCCACGCCCTGAAGACCCTCGGCAAGCTTCCCGACATTCTTGTAGAAGTCGGGGATCACGAAGCCGCCGGAGCCACCATTGATAGCAATGTTGAGGCCGACCTGCTTGACCGTGCGCACGATCAAGATGAGATCGTTGAGATACGATACTGAGAACAGCGCATTGGCGCCCGAGGCTTTGACCTTGTTGATCAGTGGCGAGGCATCGGTGAAGCCTGCCGAATACGGCTCGAACATCACAATCTCGACGCCTTCGGCCGGCGCCAATTCCTTCAAGCCGTTTGAGGTCGAAGTGCCGAATGCGGTATTTTCGAATATCACCGCGACTTTTGGCTTGTCTGACACGAGCTTTGACATCTGGAGCTGTGCCTGCGCGAACTGTGAGGCCCGTGCGAACGGTGTAAATGTATAAGTGCGGCCTTTGTTGAGCTGATCGGATGACGACCCGGTGA
>JAFAQJ010000427.1 GCA_019246455.1 Pseudolabrys sp. | reverse complement strand
GCTGGCAGCTCTGGTCGACGATAACGAAATGCCGTTGCCGGATTCGGCGGTTGATCGGCTGCTCTTGATCCACGCACTCGAAATGTCACAGGACGCCTCGGCCCTGCTGCGCGAAAGCTGGCGCGTGCTCGCGTCAGGCGGACGGCTGCTCGCGGTGATTCCTAACCGTCGCGGCCTGTGGGCGCGCATGGACACCACGCCATTCGGCCACGGTCGTCCGTACTCACGTTCGCAGATCAATCAACTGTTGCGCGAAACGTGGTTCACGCCAACGGGATGGGGCGAGGCGCTCTATGTGCCCCCAATCCCGCGCAGCCTGTTTTTGCGTTCTGCGGTTGCCTGGGAACGCACCGGCGCGACACTGTCCCTGCCGTTTGCGGGGGTGCACATCGTCGAAGCGACTAAACAGGTCTATCGGCCCGCCGCCGTCCAACGCGTGAAGCGTCGGCTCGTGCCCGCACTTGAACCCGCGCCGGCGCTCGCTCCCTCTCCAGGCCGGTAATAAAGCCGCCGAAAAACATCACCCCCGGATCTGCCGGGGGTGATTTTCGAAACTTTCGTTTTGCGTTTATTCGCCGGGCGCCTGCGGCGGTTCGTCGCCACCTTCGGACGGCGCGCCTTGACTGAACTGCTGGTTAGGCTGACCGCCCTGCATGTCCGGTCGTGGCCCGCGATGCCGGCGGCGATGCCGGCCATAACGGCCACCGCGATCGTTGTTGTATTGATCGTGTCCGTTGTTGCCACCCTGATTGTCGGGCCCATTGCCCTGCGGTTGAGCCCCGCCGGTGATGAACGACGGCAATCCGCCGACATCCTGCCCTTCGACATTGCCGTTCGGCTGCTGCTGCCGCGGCTGGAAATTCTGCTGATGGTGCGGACGCCCCTGCTGCTGATTGTCGCGCGGCGGGAACGGCTGCGCATCACGCGGCAGGTACGGTTGCGGCTGATCGCTGCGCGGCACGTGGGGCTCGTTCTGCCCCTGCATCGGCTGATCGTCGCCTTCGTCGTCGAAATTCTCGTCGGCCGCGCCTTGGGGCGCGCCTTGTTGCGGCTGTTGCTGGTTGTAATAGGGGTTTTGCTGGCGGAACTGCTCCTGTGCCGCGGCGATCAGGCGGAAGTAATGTTCGGCGTGCTGATAGTAATTCTCGGCGGCGACCGGATCGCCCGAGCCCTGCGCGTCGCGCGCGAGTTGGATGTATTTCTCGGCGATGTGGGAAGCGGTGCCCCGGATTTTTACGTCAGGTCCGTTCGATTCGTAGACCCGGGTCAGCGGATTCTGGTTCTTGCGGTGGTTGTTGTGACGTCCCCGCATCCGCTTCTGGTTATTCCGCATATGATGATGACCGTTCGACATTTTTCTCCGCTTACCTCGGCGTTTGCCGCAGTCTCCCGTTGCCGTTTGCGTTTCCGTTGCTCTGTTTTGGCCAAGTTGCAGCTTTCGCGGCATTCACCGCGATATCCGCACATTATTGGCTTCGCTCATGCCATCGAAAATCGATGCGCCCAACCGCTAAGCGTCCAGACCCAATTGGCGATGTCGTTATGCCGTCTTGCGGCTCTCGCTATCTGCCTTGCTCGTATCGCCGCCTCACGGAGCCGTACTCCGGGCCTATGGCGATGTGACCGTCTCGGTCGATTCCGTTTGACCGGAAGCTAGTATCTTCCACCGCCTATTCCAAGTGCTTTTTTCGCCGTAATTGCAGGGTTGCAATCAAGGAAGACTCGCCGAAAGCGCGCGGTTAATGCCGTTGAGGTCCTTTCGCGAAGATCCCGCGACGGATAGTCCGACAGCTTTCAATAGGGCCGCTACCTCACCGTCCTGGCCTATCCCGAGTTCCACGATCAACTGGCCGCCCGGCGCGAGCAATCGATGCGCCTCGGCCGCGATGGCGCGATAGGCGGACAAACCGTCGACGCCGCCGTCGAGCGCGAGCTTCGGATCGAAATCGCGAACCTCTGGCGCCAATTGATCGATGTCGTCGCTCCTGACGTAGGGCGGGTTCGAGACGATAAGATCAAATGGCTCATCGAGCGATTGCGCGAAATTATCGACGACAAAACGACTGCGAGCGGCGAAACCCAGTTGCTCGGCATTCTCTCTCGCCACGTCGATCGCTTCAGAACTGATGTCGGTGCCTATGCCGCTCGCGTTTTTGAATTCGGATAGCAGCGCGAGCAATAGGGCGCCGCTGCCGGTCCCGATGTCGAGAATTCTCAGCTTCGCTGCGCCTAGGCCGCGTTCGAGAATCCCGTCGAGTGCAGCCTCGACCACGGTTTCGGTATCCGGCCGCGGCACCAGGACCGCGGGGGTAATCTTCAGCGGCAGGCTCCAGAATTCCTTGACGCCGACAATATGCGCGACCGGCTCGTGGGTAAGGCGGCGGGCCAGCACCACGGCGACTGCGTCGACCTCGGGCGCTGTAAGGCGTCGCTCGCTCTGCGAAATCAGCGCCGCGCGGTCGAGCCCGAATGCTCGGCCGATCAGAATGCGAGCGTCGGCCCGCGGGCTTTGGATGCCTTTCTGCTCGAATGCGGTGATCGCAGCATCGCAGATCTGAGCGATCGACATTCCAGGCTGTAGTCCAGGAATAAGTTCGCTCATACATTCTCGGCTGCGAGCAGATCGGCCTGGTGCTGCGCCACCAGCGCGTCGATGATTTCGTCGAGCGCCTCGCCTTCGATCACTTTGGGCAAATTGTAGAGCGTCAGGTTGATGCGGTGGTCGGTGACACGGCCCTGCGGAAAGTTATAGGTACGGATACGCTCGGATCGGTCGCCGGAACCAACCTGCAATTTTCGTTCGCTCGCGCGTTCGGCATCGCGTTTCGATTGCTCGGCCTCGTAGAGCTTGCTGCGCAGATAGCCCATCGCCTTGGCGCGGTTTTTATGCTGCGAGCGTTCTTCCTGCACCATCACCACGATGCCGCTTGGGATGTGGGTGATGCGGATAGCGGATTCGGTCTTGTTGACGTGCTGGCCGCCGGCGCCTTGCGCGCGCATGGTCTCAATTCGAAGATCTTCGTTCTTGATATCGACATCGACGTCCTCGACCTCGGGCAGCACAGCCACCGTTGCCGCCGAGGTGTGAATCCTGCCCTGTGTCTCCGTGTCCGGGACCCGTT
>JAFAQJ010000397.1 GCA_019246455.1 Pseudolabrys sp. | reverse complement strand
TAGGTCGGTCTCGCACTCCTCCTTGAAGGTGGTCTCGATGATGCCGGCGCGGCCGCCGCCGATCGCCGAGGCGTAAGACAGGCCAAGATCGTGCGCGTTGCCTGAGGCGTCCTTGTGGATCGCGACGAGGCACGGCACGCCCGCGCCGCGCTGATATTCCGAACGCACGGTGTGGCCAGGACCTTTCGGCGCCACCATCAGCACGTCGAGATCGCCGCGCGGCTCGATCAGGTTGAAGTGCACGTTGAGGCCGTGCGCGAACATGATCGCGGCGCCCTGCTTCATATTGCTGGCGAGATGATCGCGATAGATGTCGCCCTGTAATTCGTCAGGCGTGAGCATCATGATGACGTCGGCCCACTTCGCCGCTTCGGCGACTTCCATCACCTTAAACTTTTCGGCTTCGGCCTTCTTCACGCCGGCCGAGGTCTTGCGCAGCGCGACCGCAACGTCCTTGACGCCGCTATCACGCAGATTGAGCGCATGGGCATGGCCCTGCGAACCATAGCCGACGATCGCGACCTTCTTACCCTTGATGAGATTGAGATCGGCGTCCCGATCGTAATAAACACGCATGATACTTACCCCTAACTCGGCTCTCAGGCGGCCACTGTTTTCCCGCGTTGCTTCTAGGGTCTGCTGACCTTCGACACAAGCGCATTCATGATTACGCCACTATCGGCACGATGCTCGCGACAAGCAGCGCGGCCATCGCGATGTTGAAAATTCGGGCGTGGCGCGGCTCCCGCAGAAAGCTCCGCAGCGCGACGCCAAATCCTGCCCAGGTTGCAGTCGACAGCACGGTGGCGAGCGCGAAGATGAAGAGAACGACCGCGAAATCGTGCAGCTCGTGGCCCGGACGCATGTACACCGCGACACCAGAGAGCGCCGACACGACGGCCTTCGGGTTGACCCACTGAAATGCCGCGGCCTGCCAGAACGTCATCGGTTGACCTAGCGGACCGTCGCTGTCTTCAGCGGGCCGCGCCGTCGCTACTTTCCAGGCGAGCCAGAGCATATAAAGAGCGCCTGCAATCTTTAGCGCGATCTGCAACACCGGGAGCGCGGCAAATACCAGCCCGAGTCCCGCAGCGAATACCGCCAGCAGAAAAACAAATCCGATGTCGACGCCGAGCAAATGCGGGATCGTGCGTGCGAATCCAAAGTTCACGCCGGATGCCGTCAGCAAGATGTTGTTCGGGCCGGGAGTGAACGCCATGACGAACGCGAACACAACGAGCGCGATAAAGACGTCGAATTGCATGGCACGAGACGCTTACATCGCTTCGGGGCCACGAACAATCGCGGCAATGCCGGTGCGCGCCACCTCGACCAGGCCGAGCGGCAGCATCAGCGCGATGAATTGCTCGATCTTGTCGCTCTTGCCGGTGATCTCGAACACGAAGCTGCCGGTCGAGGCGTCGATGACGCGAGCGCGGAAGGCGTCGGCCAGGCGCAGTGCCTCGACGCGGTTCTCGCCCTTACCGGCGACCTTCACCATCGCGAGCTCACGCTCGATCGCATTGCCGGTCGAGGTCATGTCGACCACGCGATGCACCGGCACCAACCGATCGAGCTGGTTCTTGATCTGCTCAATCACCATCGGCGTGCCGGTGGTGACGACCGTGATGAGCGACAGATGCTTCAGGTGCTCGGTCTCGGACACCGTGAGCGATTCAATGTTGTAACCACGGCCCGAGAACAGGCCGATCACACGGGCGAGCACGCCCGGTTCATTGTCGACCAGCACCGAGAGCGTATGGGTTTCGGCCTTTTCCTTGACGGTCTGGGTCGGATAGTGGCTCGTGCTTGGCGAGCCTGGCGTCTGCGCGTTCATATCAATGTCTCACGATTGAAAAGGCCCAGTCGCCGCCCTGACCGCGCGCCAGCGCGAGGTCGATCCACAGCATTGCGTGGGCTTCGAGCAGCCGCGCATTACGTAGCGGTCCGGCATCGATCATCTCGAAGCCGAGCTCGCCGACCAGCTTCATCACCTTTGGCTTGTTGGTGGCATCATCGCCGGCAACGAACATCGCCGATTTGACGCCGTTGAAAACCGGATTGGACATATTGGCGAAGCCGGTGGTATTGAGCGTCTTGAAAACCGAAGCGCCTGTGGCCCAGCCCTGCACTTTCTCGCCCGCCGACGTGCTGT
>JAFAQJ010000260.1 GCA_019246455.1 Pseudolabrys sp. | reverse complement strand
GCCGGCATCTCGGTGTTCCGCTGGGACATCAACATCCGGGAATCGACCGTGCTCGGTATTGTCGGCGCCGGCGGCATCGGCCTGCAACTCGAGGCAGCGATCACCCAGCTCTACTGGACCCAGGTGTCGCTGATCCTTTTAGTGATCATTGCGACCGTCATCCTCAGCGAATGGGTCTCTGCCAAAGTGCGGCACGCGATCATCTAGGAGAGGAGTGGTAGCGGGGACTGGGATCGAACCAGCGACCTACGGATTATGATTCCGCCGCTCTAACCAGCTGAGCTACCCCGCCATCAGGCCCGCGATATAGGGAGCCCGGCGAAAGCCTGTCAAGAAAGCCGTCGCCGGGCGGCGGGCCTATTTCGGCCGCAAGTCGGGCTGATTTTGCGGTGTCCCCGGCGGCGGAATAATCGGCATTTTGCCGCCTTCCGGCGTCGGCGCCTTCATTTCCGGATCGATATTTTCGGGCGGACACAATACACCGTCGGACTTGGCCAATTTCTCCGACAGGTCGGCGTTCTTGTTGTCCTTTTCCTCGATGGTGACCTGATTACCGGAACCGACCGTCGCGCGTTGCTGCGCGCAAGCCTTGTTGTCGCTTTGGGCAAAAGCGGGCGTCGCAGCCAATGCCAATGCCAAAAATACGGGGAGCTTGATGGTCATGAACACCTCCCGCTGAACGGCGATTCAACGCGCTTGAAAGCACGCAAGTTCCCGGAACGGAAAGTCAGCCCGTGCGGCGATACCGGATCAGTGAGAAATGCCCCATTGGCGGCATGGAACGCCGCTCGACGAGCTTCACGCCATTATGTCGTGTTGCCCAGCCCGACAGTCGCCCAAACTTGAATTCGGGCTGCCAGCCGAGCTGCCGCGCCAGCGGCGCGAAGCCGGCTTCGAATATCGCGCGCGGTCCCCGCTCCGCACCGATGTGATTGATCAGAATGATCTCCCCGCCCGGTTTAACGACGCGCGCGAACTCGTCGAGCGTACCCTCGGGATCCGGCACCACGGTGATGACATATTGCGCCACCACTGCGTCGAAAGACGCGTCCGGCAGCGCAAGCTTCGCCGCATCCATCACCGAGAGCGCCTCGACATTGGTGAGCCTGAACTGGCGCACACGCTCGGTGGCCTTGCGCAACATCGGCGCGGAAATGTCGAGACCGACGATGCGGATGTCGCGCCGGTAGTCGGGCAAAGAGATTCCGGTGCCGACGCCGACTTCAAGCAGCCGGCCGCCATCCGGCACGGCCGCTTCGACCGCCGCGATCGCCGCTCGACGCCCACGCTCGAATACCTTGCCGAATACACGATCATAGACCGGCGCCCAGCGCGCGTAGGCGCGCGCGATCTTGTCGCGATCGAGATCGGCCATGCTAGTTCATGCTATTTGGCGGCCGCGAATGCGGCAGCCTGCGCCGCGGCTCGGGACATCGGCAGCGCGCTGGCAATAAAGCCACCACCGAGAACGCGGGCCTGCCCCTCGCGCGCATCGTAGAAAACGCAAGCCTGGCCCGGCGAAACGCCGGTTTCACCATCGACCAGTTCGATCTCGTAGCTCTCGCCCGCCGGCCGCAGCCAGGCGGCTTGCGGGGCGCGGGTCGAGCGCACCTTCACGAACACTTCGAGCTTGTCGTCGGCGAGCGTCTCGCGGATGTCGCCACCGCCGATCCAGTTGACGTCGCGCAAGGTGATGCGGCTCGTCTGCAGCGCCTCGCGCGGACCGACCACGACTTGACGACGCTCGGCGTCGAGCTTGACGACATAGAGCGGCGCGCCGGCTGCAACGCCGAGTCCGCGACGCTGCCCGATGGTAAAATGGATGATGCCGGCATGCGAACCGAGCACCTTGCCATCGAGATCGACGATCTCGCCAGCTCCGGCCGCGCCAGGCTTCAGCCTTTCGATCACGTCGGTGTACTTGCCGGTCGGCACGAAGCAGATGTCCTGGCTGTCGTGCTTCTCGGCGACAGCCAGACCGAACTGGCGTGCGAGTTCGCGCGTCTCCGCCTTCGTGCGGTCGCCGAGTGGGAAGCGCAGTATGTCAAGTTGCTCGCGTGTCGTCGCGAACAGGAAATAGCTCTGGTCGCGCTCTTCTTCACGAGCACGGAACAGCCCACGGCCACCGTCCGGCAGGGCGCGCGAGGCGACGTAGTGACCGGTCGCCATCACGTGCGCGCCAAGCTCGCGCGCTGTCACCAGGAGGTCGGCGAACTTGATCGATTGATTGCATTCGACGCAGGGCACTGGCGTTTCGCCGGCGACGTAGCTCTGAGCGAAACGCTCGATCACGGTTTCGCGGAAGCGCTGCTCGTAGTCGAGCACGTAATGTGGAATCCCGATGCGCTCGGCGACGGCCCGCGCGTCGTAAATGTCCTGCCCGGCGCAGCACGCGCCCTTGCGGTGGGTCGCAGCGCCATGATCGTAAAGCTGCAACGTCACGCCGACGACATCGTAGCCTTCGGCCTTGAGCAGCGCCGCCGTGACGGAGGAGTCGACTCCGCCAGACATCGCCACGACCACGCGCGTGTCCTGCGGGCGGCCTTCGAGGTCGAGACTGTTGAGCATGGCCCTTAGGTAGCGAAGCGACCCCGCGGGCGCAATGTTTTGCATCAAGGCGGCAAAACTTGCCGGGCGTCGGCAGAAATGCCGTTTGCTGAAGCCGGCGCATCCCAGCGACCGATGCTAAACGACTGATAAATAACGATTTAATGCAGTTGTCATGTGGCACGAAGTGGCCTGGCGATTGCAAACATAAGGACGGATATCCAGTCACGAGGTTTCTCAGTGCCGTCAGTCGCGTCCGATCCTTCCTCGATTTTTCCGCCGCCTCCGCCGCGGTCGAGTTCCTCAAGCCGACCCTCGACTAATGCGGGGCGCGACGACACAACTTCGTTTGGTGACATGGTCGACCGGTCGACCGCGCCGCCGAAGCCCGACCATGCGAACCATCGCAGCGAGCCGAGTGCCGCGCCGGACCGTAGTCATACCGAGAATCGTCGCGACGCCACGACCGACAGGACAGACGACAGCGCTAAATCCTCGGACGCCAAATCCGTCGACAGCAAGTCGGCGGACAGCCAATCAATCGGCAGCAGCGACGACACGCCGGCGCAGCAATCGGACGCCCAAGTTGCTGATCCTGTCGCCGTATTCGATGCAGCCATCGCCGCGGCGCAAGGTCAGGTTGTCGACAAAACCGAGGATGTCGACGCCAAAGCTGACGACAAAGGTACGGCCGACAAAACTTCTGACGAGGACCGCAAGACAGGCGCAGCGGCCGACAAACCTGCCGTGACCGTCATGACTGGCGTCGATGCCGACAAGGCTGCGGCGCCGCAGCAGCCCAAGAGCGCCGATGCCGCCGCGATTGCCCTCGCCGTTGCGCCGCAGCCGGCGGTCGCCGCCGCGCCGAAAACCTCCGTGCCTCAAGTGCCGCGTATCGCCGCGGTCTCGCAGAAAGCGGCGGCGAAGTTCGCGGCTCCGGCCGATGTGAAAGCCGCGCCGGCTGACGACAACAGCGATACGGATGGTGTTGCCGCCCCAGATGACAAGCTGCAGGCTGCGCTCAAAGACGCGGCCGAAGCTCAATCACCGGTCGCGCATCGCGCCGAAAAATTCAGCGAGACCCTCGCCGCCGGCAATATCAAGCCGCGGACCGACAGCGCGCCCGCCACTAAGGCGCCGGATCTGGATACGCCGCAAGCCGCACAAAACCTGCTCGCGCAGCCGCCGGGCCAGCAAACCGCCGCCGCGGTAACCCCGGCACAATCGGCCGTGCAGGCCGCCTCCAAACCCGTGCCGCTCGACGGTGTTGCGGTCGAGATCGCCGCCAAGGCCAACGAGGGCACGCATCGCTTCGAGATCAGGCTCGACCCACCGGAACTTGGCCGCATCGAGGTGCGGCTCGACGTCGACAAGACCGGCCAGGTCGTCTCGCATATCACCGCCGACCGTGGCGACACGCTCGATCTGCTGCGCCGCGACAGCGCCGACCTCCAGCGCGCCTTGCAGGATGCCGGCCTCAAGACCGGCGATAATGGCCTGCAATTCTCGCTGCGCGATCAGAACGCCAACCAGAACAACGACAATAATCGCCTCGCCGACAGCGCCCAGTTGATCGCACGCGACGACAACATGCCCGCAATCGAGCCTTCGCAAATTCCCTATCGCCGCATGTCGGGCCTGCCCGGCGGCGTCGACATCCGAGTCTGAGGACCTTATGTCAGCCATCTCACCCGCCGCCGGCATCTCTACGACAAACCCGAACGCAAGCTCGGCGCCGAGCTCGGGCGCATCGTCAGTGACCGGTATCGCCGACGATCAGATGATCGCCAGCAACTTCACCACCTTCCTGCAATTGCTGACGACTCAGCTCAAGAACCAGAACCCACTCGATCCTCTCGACACCAACCAGTTCACCCAGCAGCTGGTGCAGTTCGCCCAGGTCGAGCAACAGATGAAGTCGAACAGCGAATTGACCACGCTGGTATCGCTCGAGCAGAGCGCGCAGTCGACCACCGCGCTCGCCTATGTCGGTCAGACCGTCGTGGTCGACGGCTCGACCGCGCAATTCGACGGCACGTCTGCCACCTGGAACATGAGCGCCACCAAGCCGGCGGCGGCGACGATCACCATCAAGGATTCGACCGGCAAGACCGCCTACTCCGGTTCATTCGGCGTCTCGGCGGGCCGAAATCAATTCGTCTGGGATGGCAAAGGTAACAACGGCGTAAAATGGCCGGCTGGCGCCTACACGCTGACGGCGACCGCGGTCGACGCCAGCGGCCAGGCCACCGCGATCTCGACTCAGGTTCAAGCCACCGTGGACTCAGTCGACCTGTCGCAGAATCCGCCGGTACTTTCGATCAATGGCCAGA
>JAFAQJ010000258.1 GCA_019246455.1 Pseudolabrys sp. | reverse complement strand
TCGACTATACGCGGTACCGGAATTAATCCGCCTCAGAAAACCGTGGATGGGCGGGACAAGCCTGGCCATGACATGGAAATTTGCCGCCGTCCCGCTTAACTAGGGCTGGCATGCAGCTCAAAGTCAGCACCTGGAACATCAACTCGGTTCGCCTGCGTATGAATTTGGTCGCCAAATTCATCAAGGCGGCACGCCCGGACGTGATCTGTCTCCAGGAGACGAAGTGCCCAGACGATGCGTTTCCAGCGAAACGGTTCAAACGACTCGGTTACGACCACATCACGCTGAATGGGCAGAAGGGCTATCACGGCGTCGCCGTCGTCTCGAGGCTGCCGTTCGAGAGCTTCGGCATTCGCGATTTCTGCGGCAAGACCGACTGCCGCCACGTCTCCGTCGTGCTCGGTGAGCGCGCGGGACTGCGAGACCCGATCACGCTACATAATTTCTACGTACCGGCCGGCGGCGACGAACCCGATCCGCAGATCAATCCGAAATTCGCGCACAAGCTGTCGTTCCTTGATGAGATGCGCGACTGCGAGCCGATCCGCGCCAAGACGTCCGAGCGCTCGATCCTGGTCGGCGACCTTAACGTTGCGCCACTCGAGAACGACGTGTGGTCACACAAACAAATGCTGAAGGTTGTCTCACACACGCCAATCGAGGTCGACAAGCTTACCGCCGTGCAGAAAGCCGGTGACTGGGTCGACACTATGCGTGTTCACACGCCGGAGCCGGAGAAGCTTTACACGTGGTGGAGTTATCGGGCGATGGATAACTGGCGCACATCCGACCGCGGACGCCGGCTCGATCACATGTGGAGTTCGCCGGCGCTCGCAGACCGTTTCTCTGATATCAGTGTCGGCAAGAATTATCGCGGCGCCGAGCGCCCCTCCGACCATGTGCCGGTCACGGCAACGATCGAACTCTAGATTTCGTCAGGATCGATGCGCGCTTTCAACGTCTCGATGTCGCGCGTGGTCGCATCGACGCGGTGCGCCATTGCGTCACGTAACCGTCGCGCCGCCGCCGGATAGCCCTCAAGCACTTTCAGAAAAAGACTTCGCGGAATGCGCGTCACTGCGCCGGCGGTCAGCGCCGTCGCCGTTTCAGTATGAACGGTATCGGTGAGCAACGCGAGCTCGGCAAGCAAGGTGCCTGGACCGATGCGCAGGTCTTCGCGTTTCGACTGCGCATCCGATTCCAGCAGAAACGAGCCGTGCTGGATGAGGTAGCCGCTGTCGGCAAGGTCGCCGGCGTAATACAGAACCGCGCCGTTCTGGATCGGGTGGGTTTCGGCGCCGATCGCGAGGATCCGCATCGCCTCTTCGCCGAGCTGCGCCAGCAGCGGCACCTGCTCGAACAACGCCATGTCTTCGTCGAGCGGCATGAGACCCTTTATTCCCGCCTGATCCGATCCGAAAACCGCTTCCCGCTTTTCGGAATCTTGCGGTTCACGGCATCAGTTTGTAGCCGCCGGCTTCCGTCACCAGGATCGCGGGGCTCGCGGCGTCCCTTTCGACTTTCTGCCGCAACCGATAGATGTGGGTCTCAAGTGTGTGCGTGGTCACGCCGGAGTTATAGCCCCACACCTCCTGCAACAGGGTTTCGCGCGACACCGGCTTTTGCCCGGCGCGATAGAGATAGCGCAGGATCGCGGTTTCCTTCTCGGTTAGCCGAACCTTGCTGCCCTTCGGCGACAGTAGAAGTTTTGAGCTCGGACGGAACGTATACGGCCCGATCGCGAATACCGCGTCCTCGCTCGCTTCGTGCTGACGCAACTGCGCCCGGATACGCGCGAGCAGCACGGCAAAGCGGAACGGCTTGGTGACGTAATCATTGGCGCCCGACTCAAGGCCAAGAATGGTGTCAGAATCGGTATCGTGACCGGTCAACATGATGATCGGCGCCTTGAAGCCGTTCTTGCGGAGGATGCGAACCGCTTCGCGGCCATCGACGTCCGGTAGTCCGACATCCATGATGACCAGATCGACTTGGCCAGTCTTGGCGGCCTGCACGCCCTTGGTGCCAGTCTCGACGGCAGTCGCGTCGAACTCTTCGTGCAACGCGAGCTGCTCGACCAGCGCCTCGCGCAGCTCGTCGTCGTCGTCCACGATCAGAATCGTGCGCTTGTTGGCCATCGCGCGAGAACCCCCCGGACGTCCATTCGTCCCTGCCGCCGCTATGCGAATTAAACATGGGACGCCGAAAGCGCAAGCGCCACTTGTATTTGACGGCAAACCGCTCTTTTTTGGCGCTCGGATTGCCCATGCCGAATGCTCTATTGCGAAAGCTTGTTGTCCGACGCCGCGCCGGCGCAGCGTCGCGCGGCTGGCTGACTGCTGGCGGCCTGACCATGCCGGTCGCGCTCGGCCGCGGCGGTATCAAAGCCAACAAACGCGAGGGCGACGGCGGCACGCCGCGCGGCACGTTTCGTCTCAAACAGCTCTGGTGGCGTGCCGATCGTCACGCCCGGCCGCGCACATCTTTACCGGTGCGGCAGATCCGCGACAGTGATGGATGGTGCGAGGATCCGTCTGACCGCCACTACAATCAGCGCGTCACGGTTCCGAAGGACAGCCCGGCCGACCGATTGGCGCGCGCTGACGCGCTTTACGATTTCATCATTGAGCTCGACCACAACACCCGGCCGCGAATCGCCCGGCGCGGTAGCGCGGTATTCGTACACATCGCTCGTCCCGGATTTGCACCGACTGCCGGCTGCGTCGCCCTGGCCATGCCAACTCTGCGACGGCTGCTCGAACGCTTGGGTCCAAAAACCCGCATCGATATCGCCTGATGCACATACTTTACGGTAACGACTCGTTAATTGGTGAGGCGGCCGTATATCGGCCGCGTTAACAGAATGTCCAACCCGGATCGGTAACCTTGTCCGTTGTGCCGCAAAGTTCGGCGCGTAGTTCAAGTTTGGGCGACATGACCGATCTCTTGCGAACATTCGCCGAGCAGCCTGACCGCCAGCCGCTCGGCAAGGTGATTTCCGTCGACGGCACTCAGGCCGTCGTTGCGCTCGCTGCCGGCGTCGATCGCGGTGAAGGCGCGCAAATTACCGTCGGCAAATTTCTCGGCATCCTTCACGAAAACCGCGTCATCATCGGCCTCGTCACTAGCATCGAGGAGCAGCCGAGCGGCACACAGCAATTCCGTACCATTGCGCATCTCGACTTGATTGGCGAGATCGACACCACAGCGCCGAACGGCGGCACGTTTCAGCGCGGCGTCGCCAACTATCCTTCGATCGGCGACGTCGCAGTGCTGATGACCAATCGTGAACTCAAACTAATTTACGGCAACGCCGACAACAATCACGGCCAGGTTGGCGATCTGCAGCAGGACGCTTCAATTAGCGTCAATGTCGATATCGACGAACTGGTCAGCAAGCATTTCGCGATCCTCGGCACCACCGGCGTCGGTAAGTCGACAGGCGTCGCCATCGTGCTTCAGAAGATTCTCGACACGCGTCCAAACCTGCGCATCTTTCTGGTCGATCCACACAACGAGTACGGACGCTGCTTCGGTGACAAGGCGCAAGTGCTGACACCGCGTAACCTGCGGCTGCCTTTCTGGCTGTTCAATTTCGAGGAGACGATCGACGCGTTTTTCGGAGGCCGACCCGGCGTGGAGGAAGAGGTCGAGATTCTTTCTGAAGTCATTCCGCTGGCGAAGTCGGCTTATCTGCAATATCGTGGCAGCCAAACCGAGCGTGCGCTCGCCAAAAAGAAGGACCCGCGCTCGACCGGTTTCACCGCCGACACGCCGGTACCCTACCGCATCGAAGATCTCATTAATCTGCTCGACGAGCGCATGGGTAAGCTGGATGCACGAGCGCAGCGCGTCACGATTCATCGTCTGATGCAGCGGATCCAGACCTTCCGCAATCATCCGCGCTATGCCTTCATGTTCGAAAACGCCAATATCGGCGGCGACACGATGGCAGAAACTTTGAGCCATCTGTTCCGGTTGCCACCGGAAGGCAAGCCGATGACGATCATGCAGCTCGCTGGTTTTCCTGCGGAGGTCGTTGACTCGGTCGTCTCGGTACTTTGCCGTATGGCGTTCGATTTCGGATTGTGGAGCGACGGCGTCGCGCCGCTGCTGTTCGTCTGCGAGGAAGCGCACCGCTATGCGCCCGCCGACAAAAAGATCGGCTTCGGCCCGACGCGGCGCGCGTTGTCGCGCATCGCCAAGGAAGGCCGCAAGTACGGTGTGTTTCTTGGCCTCGTGACGCAACGGCCGGCGGAAATCGACCCCAACATTATTTCCCAGTGCAGCACAATGTTCGTGATGCGGCTGTCGAACG
>JAFAQJ010000245.1 GCA_019246455.1 Pseudolabrys sp. | reverse complement strand
TGTTCCAGTCCTACCTCGGCACTCAGACGACGCACCGCGCCGGCGCGCAACACGTTCTCAACGCGGAATATTTCCAGCGGATCGACGCGCTCAACTTTACGATGATGCATGACGATGGACAGCACGTCGAAGGCCTCGACGATGCCGACGTGGTTTTGGTCGGGGTGTCGCGCACCTCGAAGACGCCGACTTCGATCTATCTCGCCAATCGCGGCATAAAGACCGGCAACGTGCCGCTGGTGCCCGGCGTGCCGCTCGCGCCGGAGGTGGAGAAGCTGAAGCAGCCACTGGTGGTGGGGCTTTACGCCAGCCCCGAGCGCATTGTGCAGATCCGGGAAAACCGGCTGCTCGGATTGAACGCGCACAGGGACAGCGACCAATATATCGACCGCGCAGCCGTGGCCGAGGAAGTCGCATTTTCGCGCAAGCTCTGCGCCAAGCACAATTGGCCCTCAATCGACGTCACGCGGCGCTCGATCGAGGAAACCGCGGCGGCGGTGATGCGGTTATTGACGGAACGCCGGCGTCAGCCGGCGGGCTGATCCCTCGCCTGCTCTCGGGGTTTAAGGAAGAAAATATGCCGCTGTGGTTGTCGCCCGAGCCTTTGGTGCTCGCCTCGCAAAGCGCTGCGCGCGCCAAAATCCTGGCTGGCGCGGGGATTCCGATCGAGATCATCCCGTCCGACGTCGATGAGCGCGCCGAGGAAAGCCGTGCCGGCGTCACAATGGTCAACGAGGCGGCGCGTTTGTTGGCGCGCGCAAAGGCGCGCGCGGTTTCGGCGCGCATGCCAGGCCGCGTTGTGCTGGGTGCCGACCAGACTCTGATGCTGAAGGACCGCCGCTTTACCAAACCGGTGGATCGCAAGAGCGCGCGTGATCAGCTTCATGCGCTGTCCGGCAAGGAACATCGGCTTTACTCGGCCGTCGCGGTGGTGCGCGATGGCGACTTGGTGTTCGACTATGGCGAGCCGGTTGGTCTGACGATGCGCGAATTGTCGAGCGAATTCGTCGAGACCTATCTCGATTCCGCCGGCGACGCCGCGACCGCCAGCGTCGGCGGCTATCAGATTGAGGGCGTCGGCGCCCATCTCTTCAGCCGCATCGAAGGCGATTATTTCTCCACGCTTGGCCTGCCACTGTTGCCGCTGCTCGACTTTTTCCGGCGCAGCGGCCTCGTCGCCGCCTGATATGCTTCCGCCATGTTCATTCTCGGCCTGACCGGCTCACTCGGCATGGGAAAATCGACCACGGCGAAGATGTTCGCCGAGGAAGGCGTGCCCGTGCACGACGCCGACGCCGCGGTGCACGCGCTTTACGAAGGCGAAGCGGTCAAGCCGATCGAGGCGACCTTTCCCGGCGCGACCGTCAGCGGCAAGGTCGACCGCGCCAAACTCGGCGCGCATCTTATCCAGCATCCCGCCGACTTCAAGAAACTGCAAGCCATTGTGCATCCTTTGGTCGCGCGGGCGCGCGACAAGTTCCTTGCCACCAACAAGGACGCGCCGGTGGTGGTGCTCGATATTCCATTGCTCTATGAGACGGCGGGCGAGGCGCATTGCGACGCGGTGGTGGTGGTGTCGGCGCCGGCGCATATTCAGCGCGCGCGAGTATTCGAGCGGCCCGGTATGACCGACGAAAGGTTCGAGGCTTTGCTGTCGAGACAGATCCCGGACGCTGAAAAGCGTGCAAAAGCCGATTTCGTTGTCGATAGTTCCCAGGGCCTTGATGCGGCGCGCGCGCAGGTGCGCGATATTCTTAAGGCGGTCGCCGCCAAGGTTGCATCAGGCGCCGCGAATCGGAAATAACGCGGCTGATGCGCGAAATCGTTTTCGACACTGAAACCACCGGACTCGACCCGTTCGACGGCCACCGCGTCGTCGAGATCGGCTGCGTCGAGCTCATCAACCGGATTCCGTCAGGTGTCACGTTCCACCGCTACATCAACCCGGAACGCGACATGCCGGACGCGGCATTCCGGGTGCACGGATTGTCGGCAGATTTCCTCAAGGACAAGCCGCTGTTCGGCGAGGTCTGCGACGAGCTTCTGGAATTTTTCGGCGACTCGCCGCTGATCGCGCACAATGCCGGTTTCGACTATGGGTTTCTGTGTGCCGAACTCGAGCGTTGCACGCGGCCGACGCTGATGCGCGACCGCGTCATCGACACGATCGCGCTGGCGCGCCGCAAGCACTCGGCCGGTCCATATAGCCTCGATGCTTTGTGCCAGCGCTACGGCATCGACAATTCGCACCGCACCAAGCACGGCGCGCTGCTCGATGCGGAATTGCTTGCCGAAGTTTATCTCGAGCTGATCGGCGCGCGTCAGGCGTCACTCATTCTGATCGAGGCGGTCGAAAGCGCAGCAGCGGCCCGCAAAGGCAACATGGCGCAACGGCCAATCGCTCTGCCACAGCGCCTGACGAACGATGAACTGATGGCGCACCGCGCGTTCGTCGCCACGCTTAATGGCGGCAGCCCGCTATGGCAGGACTACTTTCAGAATTAATCGCGCGATGAATCAGGCCTGCGCGGTCGGTGCATTCGCCTGCGCGTTCGCGATGCCCTGACGATAGAGCGCAACGAAATCTACCGGATCAAGTAGCAACGGCGGGAAACCGCCGTTCGCGACCGTCGAGGCGATGATCTCGCGGGCGAACGGGAACAAAAGCCGCGGGCATTCGATCATCACGACCGGGTGCATACTTTCTTGCGGTACGTTCTGAATCCGGAACGCACCGCAGAACGTCAGCTCGAAATTGAAGACGACTTTGCCCTCCGACTCGGCTTTGCCGTCGATCTTGAGTGCGACTTCGATGTCGTTACCCTGTATGGGTGTGGCATTGACGCTGACCTGAATGTTGATCTGCGGCTGCTGGTTTGGTCGCATCGAATTCGGCGCGTTCGGATTCTCAAACGAGAAATCCTTGATGTACTGACCCAGCACATTGATCGAAGGCGGCGGCTGCATCTGCGGCTGTTGCGCAGATCCGCCTGCCTGTCCACCATTGGCGGCGCCGCCATTGCCGTTCGTCATGAGAGCTCCGGGAACACACAAAGTTGAAAATGCGGCGGTTGGCTAACATAGGGGGCCAAACCGGGCAACCGATGCCGACCGTCACTCACGCCGATCGGTCAGCCGTTCCTCCGGTACGCGGCGATAGTCTTCCGGCGCCAGATCGACCACGCCGGGCTCACCGGCGGGCTGGCCCGCGCGGCCGTGGATCCATTCCCCAATCGCCTGGCGCAGCGGTCCGATCAGCAAAACGAGGCCAATGACGTCGGTGATAAACCCCGGCAGTAGCAACAGGAATCCGGCAATCAGAACCAGTAGCCCCCTAGCATCCGCCTGAAACGCCGATACGCGCTGCGGGCCGAACACGACCTTCATGCGCTCGACATGCGAGCCGCCGGCGCGGCTCAGCACCAGCCAGCCGAGCGCCGACGTCGCAATCACAAGTATGGCAGCGGCGCTGAACCCAATCTGGGACGCCACTAGAATGAACACCAGTAGTTCCGCGATAGGCAGCGCGAGCAGCGCCAATGCCAGATATTTCGCCACAAACATGTTGCTTCCTTAACGCTTCGCGCCAATGGCTCAATATTGGCGTGACGAACGCAATCGTCTAAGTTCACAGATATGCGGCGCAACATCGCGCCCAAGGCCGCGAAAAGGCCTATGGTAGGGCTCGATCGATAGCCTACATACAGTGTTGCGGATGGGCCTGCTGCCGCCGCTTTAGTTTTGCGGAAAGCATGCGAGACGTGTTCGACATCTATACCATCAT
>JAFAQJ010000036.1 GCA_019246455.1 Pseudolabrys sp. | reverse complement strand
GGAGTAGCGGCGTTGGCGTTCGCCTTGCAGAACAAGAATGGCGAGGCACAGACCATGGCTACGACGACCGCAGCCAAGCCCGACACCGACATTCGTGCGCTGACCGAAGCCGATTGGAAGGCGCGGCTGACCGAGCAGCAGTTCGCTATTCTGCGCAAGCACGGCACGGAGCGCGCCGGCACGAGCCCGCTCAACAAGGAAAAGCGCAAGGGCACGTTCGCCTGCGCCGGTTGCGACCTGCCGGTGTTCTCGTCCGACACCAAGTTCGAGAGCGGCACCGGGTGGCCAAGCTTTTACAAGCCACTCGACAATGCAATTGGGACGACGACCGACCGTTCGTTCTTCATGACCCGCACTGAAGTGCATTGCGCACGCTGTGAAGGCCATCTCGGCCACGTGTTCGATGATGGGCCGCCGCCAACCGGACTGCGCTACTGCATGAACGGCGTCGCGTTGAAGTTCGAGCCGGCGCCTGGCGGAAACGCCTAAACCACCCAGCAGAATTTGCCGTTCACGGCAGAAAAAGCCGCGCCCTCTGAGGGGGCCGCGGCTTTAACGTATTGACCCACCTACAGATTTACTCTGGCACGGCCGTTGCGATGGTGGTTGCGCGGGATTGTGTCCGCCGCACGCTCAGTGGCGTGCTGGTTGCGACAGTGGAGATCGAAGATGGGTATTTTTGGTGCACTGACGACGGCCGTGACCGGGATGCGCGCGCAGGCTTACGCGCTGGAAAACATCTCAGGCAACATCGCCAACTCACAAACCACCGCCTTCAAGCGAATCGACACCAGCTTCGAGGACCTGATTCCAGATACGGATTTGAGCAAGCAGCTTTCGGGCAGCGTGGTCGCTAATTCACGCGCCACCAATACCGTGCAGGGCGACATCCAAGCGTCTTCGATCAGCACATTCATGGCTATCAATGGCGCCGGGTTTTTCGTTGTTCAGAAGCCGACGAGCTTCACCGATAATCGTCCAGTGTTCAGCGGCACCGACATGTACTCGCGCCGCGGCGATTTCCAGCTCAACCAGAACGGCTATCTCGTCAACGGCGCAGGTTATTACCTATCGGGTATCCCGATCGACGCCACGACCGGCAACTTGGTCGGCAGCGTGCCGCAGACGCTGCAGTTCCAGAATTGTTTCCTGCCGGCGGTCCCGACCAGCGAGATCGACTACCGCACCAACCTCGCGAGCTACCCGCTCACGGCCGATCACAACACCGCAATTCCGGGATCCGAACTGCTCAACCCAGCCAATTTCTCGGCCAACCCGATCAATGGTGCGCCGACCGGCGCCAAAATCATCGGCAGTGGGGCGGCACTCAACGCCGACGCCTCCGCGCTGGAGACCGCAACGCAGGCGATCGGCGGTCTCACCTCCGCGGGCGGCACCCTCAATATCAACGGTACCAACATCACGATTGCGCCGGGTGCAAACGCTGCGGCAATCGTAGCTGCGATCCACGCGCAAGCCGGCACGACCAAAGTCGATGCGGCGCTCGATAGCTCGAACCACCTGCAACTTACGAGCGCCGACGCCAAAACCAACATCGTGATCGGCAACACCTCGACGCTGTCGTTGCTCAACGAACTCGGTCTCGCGGTTGGCACGACGAACGCGACGAACCTGTTAACCCAAGGCGCAGCGACGCCGGGCCAGACGCTGACGATTACGATCGGGGGCAACCCGACGCTGACCCTGACCTTCGGCACCGGCGGCTCGAATATCGAAACGTTGGGCGATCTCAACACAGCCTTGGCGGGCCTGACCGGCGGTGTCGCAACAGCCGACCCGACAACCGGCAATCTAACCATTACCGCCGCTGGCTCGACCGATACCATCACCGTCGGCGGCGATGCGACCGCCCTGAATTTCGGCATCCACACCCGTACCGGCATCCCATCCAACGGTCATGTCGTCGCCAACGACGTCACCAGTTTTCTCAATGAATCGGTGGGCGGCGGCGCGGTAACGGCCTATGACGTCTCCGGTTCGGCGGTAAATATCCAGTTGCGCTGGGCCAAGGTCGACTCAGCCTCGCTCGGCAGCGGCCACAGCGACACCTGGAACCTATTCTATCAGAACAACCC
This sequence comes from Pseudolabrys sp., assembly GCA_019246455.1. Lineage (GTDB taxonomy): Bacteria > Pseudomonadota > Alphaproteobacteria > Rhizobiales > Xanthobacteraceae > Pseudolabrys. Next base: position 25 of record JAFAQJ010000036.1, on the reverse strand, counting down.
GACGGCGACCGGAACGCAGTCGGCC
>JAFAQJ010000443.1 GCA_019246455.1 Pseudolabrys sp. | reverse complement strand
ACCTTCGATGCTTATGGCACGCTGTTCGATGTGCATTCCGCGATTACCCGTCACCGCATCGCAGCTGGTCCAGACGCCGAACGGATGTCCGAGATCTGGCGTAACAAACAACTCGAATATTCATGGACGCTGACGTTGTCGGGGCAGTATCTCGACTTCTGGACGCTCACAGAGCGCGCGCTCGACTACGCGCTGGCGCGCACTTCGGTCGACAGGGCTCTCAAGCCCAAACTGCTTAATGCCTATCTCGAGCTCGGCGCCTTCGCCGACGCCAAACCAACGTTGGCCGAGCTGAAAATGCGTGGTCATAGCACGGCGATCCTCTCGAACGGTTCGCCGCGGATGCTGCGCGGCGCCGTGAACGCCGCGGGGGTCGGCGAAAATCTCGATACGCTGATCTCGATCGATACGCTTAGGATGTTCAAGCCGCGCCAGGAGGTCTACGGGCTCGTCACACGGCATTTCTCCTGTAAGCCCGCGCAGGTTGTGTTTGTTTCATCGAACCGCTGGGATGTGATGGGAGCGAGCAAATTCGGCTTCCGTTGCGTCTGGATCAACCGCACAAAGCTGCCCGATGAATATCCCGAGCAGGCTCCAAGCAGGACCGTCGGAAGCCTCACTGATTTGCTTGGCCTTGATCTAGGCTGACAGCGCCGCAAGAATGCGCGCCCACGAGCGGATACCCTTGTGGTAGCAGTTGAGATCGAACTTCTCGTTCGGTGAGTGCACGCGGTCGTCGTCCAGCGCGAAACCAACCAGAAGCGAATCCATCCCCAACACGCTCTTGAAATCGCCGACAATCGGAATTGAGCCGCCGGCGCCTACCGTGACCGCCTTCTTCCCCCACTCCTCGGTGAGCGCGGCGCGCGCCTTGTTCAAGGCCGGATTCTCGAACGAGAGCTGGATCGGGGGCGCCAGGCCGAAATTGCCGAACTCGACCTTGCAATCGTTTGGCATGCGCTCCTTCACGAATCTGCGGAAAGCATCGCGGATTTTTTGCGGATCCTGATCGCCGACCAAGCGAAACGAGACTTTCGCGGTTGCCTGGCCGGGAATGACAGTCTTCGCTCCCTCTCCGGTGTAGCCGCCGACGATGCCATTAAATTCTGCCGTCGGCCGCGTGATGATTTGCTCGATCAACATGCGATCTTTTTCGCCGGAGGATTCCTTGAGGCCGATCGGGCCAAGAAATTTCTGCGGTGTCAAATCGAGAGCCTTCAGGTCAGCCTTGATACCCGGCGGCAGATCGTGGACGCCCTCGTAAAATCCGGGAATGGTGACGCGCCCGTTCTCGTCATGCATCTGGCCAAGAATATGCGCAAGAATGCGGATCGGATTTTGTGCCGCACCGCCAAAAACGCCGGAATGCAAATCGCGGTCGGCGCAGGTGACTTTGACGTCTTCGTAGACCAGTCCGCGAAGTGAAGTCGTCACGGCGGGTGTCTTGGCGTCCCACATCGCCGTGTCACAGACGAGCGCGAGGTCGAGTTTGAATTCGTCGGAATTGTCCCGCACGAACTGGAATAAATTCTGCGATCCACACTCCTCTTCACCCTCGATCATCGTCGTAATCGGCAGCGGCAACTTTCCGGTCACGCCTTTGAAGGCCCGGCAAGCCTCGATGAACGTCATGGCCTGCCCTTTATCGTCGCATGCGCCTCGTGCCACGATAATCTTGCGCCCATCCGGCAGCGTATCGATGCGCGGCTCGAATGGCGGCGTTTTCCAGAGATCGAGAGGATCGACCGGCTGAACGTCGTAATGACCGTAGAACAATACGCGAGGCGCGCCCGATTGCGCTTGGCCGTTCATAGCCTTTCCGACGACCACCGGATGGCCCTTGGTTGCCCGAACGGCAGCGTCAAAACCGATGGACCGCAGGTCTTTAGCCACGTGTTCGGCCGCCTCGCGGCATTGCGGCTTGTAGACAGGGTCGGTCGACACTGAAGCAATGCGCAGCAATGCGAAAAGGCGCTCGACGCTGGCGTCGATATCTTGGTCAATACGATTCAAAACCGCGTCGAGCGTCGTCATCGGGCACTCCTTACAAGGAATTCAACGCTAGCAACCGTGCGTTCGCATGAAAAGCGGTCGCATTCGCAACCGCGCGCAGACGGATATAAAATTTTACCAGTTGACATCCGCCTTAAGAGGGCGATGAGCGCTCCGGATTTTTTTGCACCATGTGACTTCGGTCACTTGTCAGCGGCGTTCGGCGATGTGCAATATCTTCTTAACCTGCTGGTCGCACCGGCGGGCAAAGCGAGGGGCCATGGACGAGCTGATTGGACGCCTTGTCGTCAATGTTGGCGTCGAACGTCTCGCCGCGGAAAAGGCGGTCGGCATTATTCTCGACTTTCTCAAGAAAGAAGGCCCGCCCGAGAAGGTTCAAGCGCTGATCGATCGTTTGCCCGGCGCCGAAGCCGCCCTTGCGGCGCAGCAATCGGAACCTGGTGGCATGTTTTCCATGGGCGGCATCATGGGCGCCGGTACGAAAATGATGGCCGCCGGGCTCAGTATGGGGCAGGTGCAGGGTGTGACCAAGGAAATGCTGGCTTATGCGCGCGAAAAAGCCGGCGAAGATACCGTTGGCGAAATTGTTGGGGCGATTCCGGGTCTAAGTCAGTTCGTCTGACGTAGTTCGCGACGTAGGCGTTTCTTCGATGTCTTATCCGCTCACCGATATTGAAGGAATCGACCGCGACGTTGCGGCGACGCTCAAATCGATCGGCATCCGCTCGACTGAAAGCCTGATCGAGGCCGCGCGAACCTGCCGCCGGCGACGAGCGCTCGCGAAACAAACAGGTCTCGGCGAGAAGCAGCTGTTGTGCTGGGCCAACATGGCCGACCGGATGAGGATTCCAGGCGTCAGCAAGGACCATGCAGCGCTGCTTGGTGCCGCGGGCGTCGATACGGTGCGCGAACTGAAGTATCGCAACCCGCAAAATCTCGCCGCCGCGATGAAAATGGCGAACGACAAACGCAAGCTTGTGCGGTTGCTGCCGTCGGAGAAAGTCGCGGCACGCTGGATTGAGCGCGCCAAGACGCTCCCGCTCAAGATTACCTATTGAAGCGTATCGGTTTTCCGGCCGCTTGACGGGCGAGTGGGGAAGCCGCAAGCAAGGCGCATGAGCGCGCTCGCAACCGAGACCAAGTCGCAAACCATCGAGATGCTTCAGAAAAAGGGGCGCCCGCTGGTCATGGGCGTCCTCAATGTCACGCCGGATTCATTTTCCGATGGCGGCGCATTCATCGAGCCGGAGACGGCGATTTCCCATGCGCGTCAAATGGTTGGCGAAGGCGCCGACATCATCGACGTCGGCGCGGAGTCGACCCGCCCGTACGGCGGCATGCAGCCGGTCTCAGACAACGACGAGGTGTCTCGATTGTCGCCGATCCTCGGCGCCGTCGCCGCCCTTGGTCTGCCCGTCTCGATCGATACTCTGAAATGCTCGACTGCCGAATGGGCGCTTGATCGGGGCGCGAGCATTCTCAACGACGTCTGGGGCCTGCAAGGCGATCCGGGCATGGCACCCCTCGCGACCAAGCGCCGCGTGCCAGTCGTATGCATGCATAATCGCACGGCCGCCGACCCCAAGATCGACATCATCGATGACGTTTTGAAATTCTTCGGCCGGACGCTCGAGATCGCCTCACAGGCCGGCGTCGCGCGCGCACAGATCGTGCTCGACCCCGGCATCGGCTTCGGCAAAACCCCCGAACAAAGCATCGAATGCATCGCGAAGTTTTCCACGTTCAGGAAATTCGGGCTACCCCTTCTGCTGGGCGCCTCGCGCAAGCGCTTCATCAACAGCGTCGTCGCCTCGCAGCCGTCGCAACGGATCGGCGGTTCGCTCGCCGCCGCGCTCTATGGCGCAGGCCACGGCGCCGATATCGTGCGGGTGCATGATGTCGCAGAGACCGTG
>JAFAQJ010000408.1 GCA_019246455.1 Pseudolabrys sp. | reverse complement strand
GTCCGGGTGCTCGCGCAGATGGTTGGCGTTGTGGATCATCCAGCTCGCCAGCCAGAGCACCTTCTTTTCGAGTTCGCGCAGGATTTTGAGATCGTCGGCCATCGGTGTCTTTGCCATGCAATGCCGAGATTATGGCCGCTTTCGGCTGGCAGGAAATGCTAATATGTCACCTAATATCGAAGGTGGGACGCCTGATTCTGCTCATTTCATGGCGCCTAGGAGTGGATCATGCCAGTGCGTAGCGCGGCGCTTGACGAAACCGATCGCAAGATCCTGGCCATTCTGCAGGAAAGCGGCCGCATTCCGCTGGCCGATCTCGCAACCAAGGTCGGACTATCGGCGTCACCTTGCCTGCGGCGGGTGCGCCTCATGGAAAAGGCCGGCGTCATCGCGCGCTATGTCGCCGTGCTCGATCAGCAAGCGGTTGAACTGCCGGTTTCGGTGTTCATCTCGATCAAGCTCGCGAGCCAGAAGCAGGATGCGCTCGATCGTTTTTCAAAGACCATCGCGCGCTGGCCGGAAGTGCTGGAATGTTACCTGATGACGGGGCCGCGCGACTATTGGCTGCGCGTCGTGGTGCCCGATCTCGCCGCTTACGAACGTTTCCTCAAGCAGAAGCTGACGCGGCTTGAAGGCGTGGCGTCGATCGAGTCGAGCTTCGCACTCGAGCAGGTGAAATATTCGAACGTGCTGCCGCTCGGCTAAACACCTACTGTGTCTTCGACGACTTCGCCGGCGCCGCGAGCACCTGCTTACATTCTTTCGGCAGGTCGGCCATGGTCAGCGCACGCGGCGGTTTGCTCGACGGCTTCTTCGGCTCGATTGCTTTGGTGAACCAGAATTTGAAATCGCTGTCGCCGCAGGCTTCGCCGGCGGGCGGTGGTGATGACATGCCGCGGCAGTTCGGTTGCCCGGCGGGGCATTTGAGCCGGACATGAATATGGTCGTGGTGACCGTACCACGGCCGGACTTTCGACAGCCAACTGCGGTCGCCAGTCGCGGTTTCGCACATCTTCTTTTTGATCGCGGCGTTGATAAGCACGCGGTCGACTTGCGGGTCTTCGGTCGCGGCCTTCACAAAAGCCATATGCTGCGGCGTGTAGGTCTGAGGATTGACGTGCTTCCAGTCGTCGGCCACCAGGTTGACCGCCGACATCTTCTCGCGCTGCTCGGGCGTGAGCGTCTCTTTCGGCATTGGCACAAACCAGATGTCGACGTCGAGGCCGGTCTGGTGGCTCGTGTGGTCGCTAAAGGCGGGACCACCGCGCGGCTGCGCCAGATCGCCGACCAGGATTCCGTTCCAGCCTGTCGCCTTGGCGGCCCGGATCGAGAAATTCTTCACGTAGCGGACCAGATCGGGATGACCCCAGTTGCGGTTGCGCGACAGCCGCATCACTTGCCAATGCGCGCCGTTGATCGGCAGCTCGACGCCGCCTTGCAGACAGCCGCGCGGGTAATAGCCGATCGCCATCGCCTCGCCGAGCGAGGGCAACTTCTTGGCCGCGAACAATTCCTTGGCCGGCTTCGGCGCGATCAGGCTCTTCACGGCGTCGATCGCGCGCTTCACCACGCCTTTCTTTTCTTCCGGCTGGTCGGTCGCCGCCGGTTCGTCGGCGGGAGGGGCCGCAGCTTCCGCTGGATCGGGTTTGATGGATTCAACGGGAGTTGCAGGAGCGGGCGCAGGCTGGCCCGGTTCTGGCAAAACGTATGGCGCGGGCGCCGCGGGTTTGGCAGGCGCGGCTGGGGCATCGCCCGGCGCCTGCGCGAGTCGCTGCGGTTCGGCATGGGCGGCCGTTGCCGTGACTATCAGCAGAAGTGCGACCAACCGCATCATCTGCCCGGTCTAACGGCTTGAAATGGCGGAGTCAGGTCAAAAACCGGCAATGGGTTAAGCCGGGCGCGTTCACGCCAACGTTCTATTTTGCCTAAAATTTTAATTATTCCAGTAGGTTATATGGTTAACGAATGCTTGCCGGCGACAGCCTTTGTCGCCATGCTGAACGCTCCCTGTGGAGCTTGCGATGCGTGGGCTGGGCATAGCGTTGGCAGTTGTGTGGCTGGGCCTGATGGCGCCGGCTAACGCCGAAATCACCATCGCGGTCGACAAAACGCAGCAGACCATGGCGGTGTCGATCAACGGCAAGCCGACCTATCGCTGGACGATTTCGACCGGCATGCCGGGGCGTGACACGCCGAACGGCAGCTATACCGCGCAGCGTCTCGAGCGCGTCTACACGTCGAAGAAGTTCGACGACTCGCCGATGCCGAACTCGGTGTTCTTCTATGCCGGTTATGCGATCCACGGCACGCCGCATGAGGATCAACTCGGCTCCCCGGTGTCGCATGGTTGCGTGCGCCTCGCACGTGCCAACGCGCAGACACTCTATGCGCTTGTGCAAACCCAGGGTCTGCGCAGCACGCACGTCCTGGTGACCGGCGCGACGCCGAGCGGCAAAGTGGCGCCGAAGATCGCGTCAGCGAACGCACCCACCAAAACGTCAATGGCAAGCGAACGCCCGCCTGTTCTGCTGGCAGCCGATCCTCCGCAACTTCAAGGCGAGCGCCTGGACCCGCAACGAAATGCCGGCGCGGCATTGGACCCGCGTTACGATCCGCGACTCAATCCGTATTCCGCGCCATCCCCGCCGCGCGATGCGCGTCCACTACCTCCGCCGCCGCGGCGTGACGCGCGCGACGATCGTCGCCCCGATCCGCGGCTGCGTTCGCTGTCGCGCCGCTACGCCGATCCGCGCTATGATGTGCCGCGCGACCCTCGCTACGATCCGCGACGCGAATCCCGTTATGACCCGCGCTACGATCGTCGCCCGCCACCGCGCTACGACGCACGGCGCGAGCCTCCTCCGCGCTACGATGCACGTCACGAACCGCCGCGTCGTTATGATCCGCGTTACGAGGCGCGCCGCGATCTGCCGCCGCCGCCGCGTGGCGGCCGGCTCGATTTACTGCGGGAATATGAGCGCCTGACCCGCCGCCAGGCCGAGATCGAGCGCGAGCTTGGCGCTGGGCCTCGGCGCGATCTGCGCGAGCCGTCGCCTTATCGCGAGCCGCCACCGCGCTATCGAGAGCCACCCCGCGGCCGTTATTCGGACGCCGATCCTTATCGCCGCTAACTATCGTCGCGCGAAATCGTTGACGGCGTCGACAACGTGGGGGTCGAGACCGTTGAAGCCGTGGTAGGCGCGCGCCTCGCAGGGATCGCCAGTACTCATCCCACCGTCGAGCCAAACCACCGACGCCTTACCCTTGCTCCAATCGAGGAACGGCTGGACGCCGATCGGCAAGGTGAATCGGCAATCGTCGTGCCGATGATGGATGACAAGCGTGCGCGGTAGCACCGACGGCGACCCACCGACCAATTTGATGACGGGACGGTTGACGCCCTCGCCGGATTGTGGCGACAGGAAACCAGAGGTCAGGACCAGCGCGTCCGGCTGCGCCCCTTGGGCGATGCCCTCCGCCGCGCGCTGCGTGCCGCGGCTGGTGCCGACAAGCGTGACGGGCCGCGCGATGGCATCCATATAGCTGACGGCCGCTGCGACATCGACATCGGCGTTCGGCAGGAGCACAGCGAAGCCGCGGTCGGCATAGGCTTGCCGCGTACGTACGAGTTGGTTGCCCTTGAGACTGCCGATGGCGCCGTCCGGACCGATATTGAGCCGGCCATCGCCGCCCGCCATCAGGATAAGGCTGCCGATCGGCGCCGTTTTTGGTTTGATCAGGACAGCCTGCGTGCCACCGACCGTCACGGTTTCATCGGCCAAGGCTGACGCAATCGTCGCCATCACAAGCAACGTGACGGCGGGCAGATGCCGGATCAAACGTCCACCTTCAGCGCGGCAATGAACGCTTCCTGGGGGATATCGACTTTGCCATATTGCCGCATCTTCTTCTTGCCTTCCTTCTGTTTCTCCAGAAGCTTGCGCTTGCGGGTCGCGTCGCCGCCGTAGCATTTGGCTGTCACGTCCTTGCGGAAGGCGCGCACGGTTTCGCGGGCGATCACCTTGCCGCCGATCGCGGCCTGGATCGGCACCTGGAACATGTGCGGCGGGATCAGTTCTTTCAGCTTCTCGGCCATAGCGCGGCCACGCTGCTCGGCGCGAGTGCGATGGACCAGCATCGCCAGCGCATCGACCGGGTCGCCATTGACCAGCATCTGCAGTTTCACCAGATCGGCGGGCTTGTAGTCGGTCAGGTGATAATCGAACGAGGCGTAGCCGCGCGACACCGATTTCAGCCGATCGTAGAAGTCGAACACGACTTCATTGAGCGGCAGGTCGTACTTCACCATTGCGCGGTTGCCGACGTAAGTGAGTTCTTTCTGAGCCCCGCGCCGGTCTTGGCAAAGCTTGAGCACTGCGCCGAGATATTCATCAGGGGTCAGGATGGTCGCTTCGATCCAGGGCTCTTCCATTTCCGCGATGAAGGTCGGGTCCGGCATATCGACCGGATTGTGGATCTCGAGCGTCTTGCCATCGCGCAGATGCAATTTGTAGATGACCGAGGGCGCCGTCGCGATCAGGTCGAGATTGAATTCTCGCGATAGACGCTCCTGAATGATCTCGAGATGGAGAAGGCCGAGGAAGCCACAGCGGAAACCGAAGCCGAGCGCGGCGGAGGTTTCCATTTCGAACGAGAAGCTCGCGTCGTTGAGCCGGAGTTTGCCCATCGCTGCGCGCAAGTCCTCGAACTGAGCGGCGTCTACCGGGAACAGGCCGCAGAACACGACCGGGATCGCGGGACGGAAACCGGGCAGTGGCGCGTCGACCGGTTTGCGGTCGTCCGTAATTGTGTCGCCGACACGGGTGTCCGCGACTTCCTTGATCGAGGCCGTGAGCATCCCGATCTCGCCGGGCCCGAGCTCGTCAACCATTTGCAGCTTCGGCGTGAACACGCCGGTGCGGTCGACGTCGTAAGCCGCGCTCGTGCCCATCATGCGGATGCGCTGGCCTTTCTTGAGCGTGCCGTCGACGATTCGCACCAGCACCACGACGCCGAGATAGACGTCGTACCAAGAGTCGACCAGAAGCGCCTTGAGCGTCGCGTTGCGGTCGCCTTTGGGCGGCGGCAGACGATTGACGATCGCTTCGAGTACTTGATCGATATTGAGGCCCGTCTTCGCGGAAATCTCGACCGCGTTGGACGCATCAAGCCCGATCACATCCTCGATCTGTTTCTTGACCTTCTCCGGTTCGGCGGCCGGCAGGTCGATCTTGTTCAAGACCGGGACGATTTCGTGATTATTGTCGATGGCTTGATAGACGTTGGCGAGAGTCTGGGCCTCGACACCTTGCGAGGCGTCGACCACGAGCAGCGAGCCTTCGCACGCGGCCAGCGACCGGTTGACCTCATAGGCGAAGTCGACATGGCCGGGCGTGTCGATCAGGTTGAGGATGTAATCCTTGCCATTCTTCGCCTTGTAATTGAGGCGGACGGTCTGCGCTTTGATCGTGATGCCGCGCTCGCGCTCGATGTCCATATTATCGAGCACTTGTTCCGTCATCTCGCGCTCTTCGAGCCCGCCGGTGAGCTGGATCAGCCGGTCGGCCAGCGTCGATTTGCCATGGTCGATGTGGGCAACGATGGAGAAATTGCGGATATTGTCGATCGGAACCGCCGTCATGGCCGCGAGATAACACCCGTTCTGCGGTGCGGCAAGCGCCAGCCGTGTAGAATGGGTGCATGATTTCTCGGCGCATTGTCATTGTTGGTGCGGGCTTCGGTGGACTCGCCTGCGCCAAGGAGCTTGCGGGGACCGACGCCGATGTGACTTTGATCGACCGGCGCAACTATCACCTGTTCGTCCCGCTGCTTTATCAGGTTGCGACCGCGGCGCTGTCGCCAGCCGACATTGCGCGACCGATCCGCCGCATCTTCGGCCGTTACCGGAATATCCACACCGTGCTCGGCGAGGTGACCGCCATCGATACCGCCGCCAAGACCATTCGCGTGGATGACGGCCACACGTTCCCGTATGACGTCCTCGTATTGGCGACCGGCTCGCAATATTCCTATTTCGGCCATCCGGAGTGGCAGCGCTTCGCTGAAGGTCCGCGAACGCTCGACGAAGCGCGCCGCATCCGTACGCGACTGCTCACCGCCTTCGAACGGGCCGAGGCCGCGGACGATGCTGCCGAGCGCGATCGGCTGATGACGATCGTCATTGTCGGTGGAGGGCCGACCGGCGTCGAAATGGCCGGTGCGGTCGGCGAATTGACACGCCACGCCTTGGCGCGCGATTTCCGCCACATCGATCCGCGTCGTGCCCATGTCCTGCTGATCGAGGCGGGCCCGCGTCTGCTGCCGTCTTTTCCGAAGTCGCTGTCGGATTATGCCAAGCAGGCGCTCGAACGCCTCGGCGTCACGGTGATGTTGAGTCAGCCGGTCCAGAATATCGACGCCGGCGGCGTCATGATCGGCGGTAAACGCGTGGCGGCCGGCACCGTCGTCTGGGGTGCCGGTGTGCAGGCTTCCAACATCGGTCGGCTGCTCAAGGCCGAGTTGGCTCGCGGCGGACAAATCCTGGTCGATACTAACCTCGCGGTGCGCGGCCTTTCCGATGTTTACGCGCTGGGCGATGTGGCGCTGACACCGGGTGACGACGGGCGGCCTTTGCCGGCGTTGGCGCAGGTGGCGAAACAGCAGGGCGAATATCTCGGCCGCGCGCTCGCAGAATCGAACGTTCCCGTCACACCGTTCCGCTTCCATAACCGCGGCGATACCGCTGTGATCGGCCGCAACGCCGCGGTGTTCGACTTCGGCCGATTTCAGGTGAAGGGCTACTTCGCCTGGCTCTTATGGGCGCTGATCCACGTCTATTTGTTGGTCGGCTTCGAGAACCGGCTCGGCGTGGTGTCGCACTGGGTTTGGAATTACCTGACCTACGAGCGCGGCGCACGCCTCATCATGGAAGAGAGCCGCGGTGAGCAGAACAGCTAA
>JAFAQJ010000301.1 GCA_019246455.1 Pseudolabrys sp. | reverse complement strand
GCGCGTGGACGATTTCGAACCCTGGCTCTGCTGCGACGCCCGCCGAGTACTGGAAGACCGCTGGAATGAAACGGTAGCCACCTGAGACAAATTTCCGCACCTGCGTCATGCCTGCATCCATACCCATTCGTTTCTGAGGTTAGCCGGTCCGAATGAGCCTTATCTAGCGGTTGCATCCTGCGATAGTCCAAAAGGACATGGCGCTTGTCATTGACTTGGCGGCCTGTTGTCCAAATACTTTGACCATAAAAATCCGCGCCTAAGCGGCATATGAGGGAGGACATGATGAAGACTTCACGCAGAACTCTGCTTAAAACTTCCGCTGCCGCTGCTGCCGCCGCGAGTTTCGATTGGACTCGCGCCATGGCTCAGGCCGAAACGGTTCGCATCGGAACGATCTACGATCTGTCGGGTCCATTTGCCGCGGGCGGCTCGGTTGCTTCTTCGGTCGGCGCGCAAATCGCGATCGATTTGTGCAACGAAAAGGGCGGCATCGGCGGCAAATACAAAGTCAGTGCCGTCAACGCTGATTCACAGAGCAAGGCCGATGTTGCGATCAATGAAGTCGAACGCCTGATCAATCAGGAAAAAGTCGACATCATCGACGGCGTCTATGCCAGCGCGCATGCGGTCCCGCTGGCGGCGAAAGTCGAACAACAGAAGAAGATTCTCTGGATCACCACGGCGGTGGCGACCGCCGTGTTCAAGGACAAGAATCTGCAATACGTCTTCCGCGCGCAGATACACTCCGATCAGTACGGCCAAGCTTTCGCAAGCTTCATTACTGAGCACGCCAAGGGCAAGCTTGGCATGGAGCCGCAAGCCGTGAAGGTCGCGCTGATCCACGAAGACGGCCCGTATGGCGTGGGCGTTGCGGCGGCCGACGAATCCTATTCCAAGGCGGCCGGCCTTCAAGTTGTGTTGAAGGAAGGCTATTCGGCTTCGGCGCCCGATCTCTCGGCGCTGGTGACGAAGATCAAGCGCTCTGGCGCCGACGTGATCTCACACGCCGGCTACAACCCCGACATCACGCTGTTTCTACGCCAGGCGCGTGAAAGCGGCCTGCGCTTCAAGATGCTGTTTGGCGCGGGCGCCGGTTACAGCCAGCTCGACAAGCTACGGGCCACGTTTGGCAAGGACATCGATAATTTCTGCAACATCGATCCGGTGCCGGCGCAATTGCTCGATCCGGCGAAACTGGCGCCCGGGGTTGGCGACCTCATCAAGATCATGGTCGAACGTTATAAGGCGAAGACCGGCGCTAATGACGTGCCTCCGCACTGTTCGATGGGCTTCAACCAAACCTGGGTGCTACTGAACAACGTGTTGCCGGTCGCCAAGGATAAATACGGCGGCTTCGACCCCGAGGCGATACGTAAGGCCGCGCTCGACGTCGACATTCCGCCAGGTGGCACGATCCAGGGCTACGGGGTCAAGTTCTATAAGCCGGGCACGCCGTTGTCGGGCCAGAACGAGCGCTCGACTCCTGTCGTGATGCAAAATGCCGGTGAACACATCTCTGTTGTGTGGCCGACCAACATCCGGACGCAAGATCCAGTCTTCCCGCTACCAAAAGATTCGGTCTACGGCGCCTAGACCGGCATGCTGGTCGTCGAGCGGCTTTGTAAGCGGTTCGGAGGATTCCTGGCGGTCAACCAGGTTTCCTTCGAACTGCGTCAAGGCGAAATCCTGGGCCTGATCGGGCCCAACGGATCGGGCAAAAGCACGACGTTTAACCTGATCGCGGGCAATCTGCGCCCGAGCTCAGGCTCGATCCGCCTTGAGGGTAAAGAAATTGCCGGTCTGCCGGCGCACCAAATCTGCCACAACGGTATCGGTCGCACGTTCCAGATTCCGCGGCCCTTTCGCAAATTGTCCTTGATCGAGAACGTGACTTTGGCCGCCTATTACGGGCAATCAGGCGCGATTTCGCGCGCCGAAGCGTACCGCCGTGCTGCCGAGGCGCTCGACATGGTCGGCCTCCCATCGGATGAATCGACACGCACGGAAGGCCTTGGAGCAGCTGCGTTGAAAAAGCTCGAATTGGCTCGCGCGCTTGCGACCAAGCCGCGATTGCTGCTCGCGGATGAAAGCCTTGGCGGTCTTGATCGTACCGAGATGGAACGCGCGGCCGACCTTCTCGGCAGTATCCGCAGCAAAATGGGCATCACCATTATCTGGGTCGAGCACATCATGGGCGTACTGATGCGTGTGGTCGACCGCGTCATTGTTCTTGACCATGGCGAAAAGATTTTCGAGGGCGCGCCCGCCCAAGCAGCGGTCGATCCTCGCGTGACGGAAGTCTATCTCGGCAAGCCGCGAGCCTGACATGCTTTCGCTCGCCTCTGTCTCAGCCGGCTACGGATCGTTTCAGGCGCTGTTCGGCGTATCACTTGAAGTGCCGAAGGGTGAAGCCGGCGGTGTGATCGGCCCAAACGGCGCTGGCAAGACCACGTTGATGCGGGTGATCTCGGGCCTCATTCCGATGCAGGAAGGCGTCATGACGATGGATGGTCGGCCGGTCGGCGGCTTGCCGGCGCACCGCATGGTCGAGCAGGGCATCGCACATGTGCCGGAGGGCCGACGCCTGTTTCCGCGCCTGACGGTCGAGGAAAATCTGCGCATCGGGGCATTCATTCCGCAGGCGCGGGCGCGGTTCGCTGACCAGCTCGATTGGGTCTACACGCTGTTCCCGCGACTGAAAGACCGCCGCGAACAGGCGGCCGGCACCATGTCGGGCGGCGAACAGCAAATGTGCGCCATCGGCCGAGCCCTGATGTCGAAACCGAAAGTCTTGCTGATGGACGAACCATCGGCCGGGCTCGCTCCCCTCGTCGTCCAGCAAGTGTTCGATCTGGTGCGGCGCATCCGCGAGGAGGGGCTCACGGTTCTCATCGTCGAGCAGAACGTTCAGCAAGTGCTGGACGTCGTCGACCGCGCCTATCTGCTCGAGGTTGGCTCGATCAAGTTGTCGGGCAGTGCGGCCGAGCTCAAGAACAACAGCTTTATCCGCCAATCGTATATAGGGCTTTAGGTGGACATCTATCTCCTCGAAGCGATCATCAACCGCATTCTCCTTGGCGGCGTGCTGGCGCTGCTGGCGCTCGGCCTCAACCTGATCTTCGGCGTGATCGACGTCGTCTGGATCGCTTATGCCGACATCGTTATGTGTGGCATGTATGCGCTTTATTTCCTTTATGCCGAGTACGGCGTGCCGCTGCCGGTGGCCTGCCTGATCGCGATCATCGGCGTGTCGATCCTCGGCGTTGTCGTCCATCTTCTCATTATTGCGCCAGTTCTTAATTCGCCGCCGCTCAATCAACTACTGGCGACTGGCGGACTACTGTTCTTTCTACAAAGCTTTGCGACGCTGTTGTTCGGTACCGATTTCCGCAACATTGGCGTGCGGCTGCCGATCCTTGAATTCGCGACGATGTATATCAGCTTCGCGCGGCTGATTGCGTTTATGGTGGGATTGATCGGCGCCGTTGTGCTCTATCTTTTCCTCAAGCGCACTTACATCGGGACGGCGATCCGCGCCATTGCGCAGGATCGCGACATTGTCGGCTTGATGGGCGTCGACCAGCGCCGCATCTATCTCGTCACCTCGGCGATTGGTGGGGCGCTCGCCGGCCTCGCTGCTTGTTTGTTGGCGCTGCAATACGATGTGCATCCGTTCATCGGCAACACATTCGGCCCGGTCATCTTCATGATCTGTGTGCTGGGCGGGCTCGGCAACATGATCGGCGGCTTTGCCGCGTCCTTCATCATCAGCCAGATCATTGCGATTGGCGGGTACTACTCGAACACCGAGTGGTCCTACGTGCTCGCTTTCACCTTCTTCATTGTGCTGATGTTCATTCGTCCGCGGGGCCTGTTCGCGCGATGACCTTCAATCGTGTCCTTACGCTCATCGGACTCGCGATATTGATCGCTCTCCCGACGTTCATCCCGCCATATTTCCTGCATTTGGTGATCCAGATCTTGCTGTGGGCGTTCATCTACACGGCGTGGGCGCTCATGGGCCGCTTCGGCTTCGTGTCGTTCGGCCATGGCGCGTTCATGGGGATCGGCGCTTACGTTCCTGCGCTGCTGTGGAATTACTACGACCTCACGCCTTGGATCGGCATCCCGCTAAGCCTCGGCATCTCGGTGCTGCTCGCGATCATCATCGGATATCCGTGCTTCCGCCTCAAAGTCGTCGGCCACTATTTCGCACTGGTGACGTTGGCGCTCAGTCAGGTCGTACTGCTGTCGCTGGTCGCGGCGCGCGACGTTACCGGAGGATCGCTGGGCTTTACACAAAAGACCGTCGGTCACTCCTGGTACGCGCTCCAATTCCCGGACAAGGGGTATTTCTACGGGATCGCCGTAGTGCTTTGGTTGATCGGGCTTCTGGCATGGCAGCGGATCGATCATGGTATCAGCCGCGAGGCGCTGGAGGCGATTTCGGAAGATGAAGACGCGGCGGCGGCGGTCGGTATCAACGTGCTGCGCGAAAAACTACGTGTGACCGTGATCAGCGCCGCGCTCACCGCGCTCGGCGGTGCGATCTACGGGCAATACATCATGTATCTCAATCCGGAAACTGTCTCGGGCATCGCCGTCTCATTGCAGATCGTGTTTGCTTCGATTGCCGGCGGGGTCTATTCGCTGCTCGGCCCGACGGTCGGATCATTGCTCACGTTGTCGTTGACCGAAGGATTGCGCGTCTGGTTTGGCGCCAATTTCATCGGCGCCGCCAACACGATCTACGGTATCCTTCTGGTGCTCTGCATCATTTTCATGCCGCAGGGCATCGTCGGCACGATCGAAGGCATCAAGGCGCGGCGCCGGCGCATGGCCAAGCCGTCCGCTGCGCCGTCGAACGTCAGAACGTGACGCGCCGGCCTTCCTCGGCCGCCCAATAACCCGCATAGTTCACTTTGATCGTCTCATAGGCCAGCGCGAGGTCCGACAGCGGCTGCCGACCGGTCGCGACGCATTCCATGAAGTCCTGGATCTCCTGCAGATAGCCGCGGGTCCATTCCTCTTCGAGGCAGATATACTGCCAGCCGGTTTTTCGGTCGACCTTTTCGGTGATGTAGACCCCAGCGAGTTTTTCCTCGCTGGTTTGATAGCTCATCATGTGCGGATTGGGCGTAATGTTGGAAAACAGCGAACCGCCATTGGTATAAGTCTCGATCAGATTGCGCACGCCGCCCATGATCATGTCGCCGGAGAATACGGTCGCTTTCGTGCCGTCCGAGAACGTGATCGTCAAAACGCCCCAATCCTCAACATCGACCGGTTTGGCCTTGATAAATTCGCGCTCGTTCTGCTTGAGGCAGGCGGCGACATTGCCGACGTCGCAAGTGACACTTGCAACAGCGATCGTTTCGCCACGCGCCTTGGCCTCGACCTGCTTGAGATAGAGCACTGCGGAGAGCGGGTGGCATCCCATACGGATCAGCGACCCGCCGCCGGTCATCGCCCATTGCGCGGCATGTGCAGCGTGCGAGCCGCTGTGACTTTCTTCGCCCTTAATGAACAAGATCTTGTCCTTCGTCGCCTTGAGGAATTCGACCGTCTTGCTGATAGCGGGTGCATAAACCCAGTCTTCGGCATACATGAAGAGCTTGCCGGTCTTCTTGATGGCGGCGCAGGTTGCGTCCATCTCATCGATGACGCGCTGGTACATTAGCGCTTTCGGCACGTTCTTCCCGATCGGCGTCTTATCGCCCTCGCGCCCGAAATACCCGGCAAACGGCTTTTCGCAGATCACGTGCTTACCGGCTTGCATCGCTTCGACGATCATCGAGGCATGTAGATTGGGCGGTGTGCAGATGTCGACGACGTCGATTTCTTTGTCGGCGATCAGTTCGCCGAAGCTGCGATACACCGTCGGGATGTCATGCTTCTTGGCGAACCCCACGACATGATCGCCGCGTGCGGCCACGGCCTTAACGATCGCGTCGACGCCATAGACACGCCTGAAGGCGTACATGTGCAGCTCAGAGACGAAGCCGCAGCCGACCAACCCGACCCTTATTTGCGCCATCGCACCGTCCTCCCATCCTGCAGCCGCAATGCACAATCCCGAACGGCTGCGGCGTGTTTTCACATGTTCGCCTTGGTGCCATACACTACGCTGTCGACGTTTTTGAGGGGAGTGTGGAAGTGACGACACGGCGTCTCGGGATCATCATGAATGGCGTCACCGGACGCATGGGGACCAACCAGCATTTGATCCGCTCGGTGCTGGCAATCCGCGCCCAGGGCGGCGTCTCGCTCAAAAATGGCGACCGGGTGATGCCCGACCCGATCTTGATCGGCCGCAACGCGGAGAAGACGGCGGCGCTTGCCAAGCAGCATAGCGTCGAGCGCTGGTCGATTGATCTCGACAAGGCGTTGGCTGACAAGAACGACGAATTGTTCTTCGACGCTGCTACGACGCAAATGCGTCCCGCGCTGCTCGAAAAGGCGATCAAGGCCGGCAAGCACATTTATTGCGAAAAGCCGACCGCCACTACGCTCGCGGAGGCGCTGAAAGTCGTCACGTTGGCCGAAAAAGCGAAACTCAAGAACGGTGTTGTTCAGGATAAATTATTTCTGCCAGGCCTGATGAAGTTGCAGCATTTACGCGACACAGGGTTTTTCGGCCGCATGCTCGCGGTGCGCGGCGAGTTCGGCTACTGGGTTTTCCCAGGCGACGAGCAGCCGGCGCAGCGGCCATCCTGGAACTACAAGAAAGACGAGGGCGGCGGCATCATCCTCGATATGCTGTGTCATTGGCGCTATGTGCTCGATAACGTATTTGCGCCGGTGAAGTCGGTGTCGTGCCGCGGTGTCACCCACTTTCGGCAACGCTGGGACGACAACGGAAAACCGTACAAGGCCGACGCCGACGATGCGGCCTACGCGACGTTCGAGCTTGAAGGCGGCGTCATCGCGCACGTCAATTCGTCATGGTGCGTGCGGCCCTATCGCGACGATCTCGTCACGTTTCAGGTCGATGGCACCGATGGCAGCGCCATTGCCGGGCTGCACGACTGCATGATGCAAAGGCGTCAGGATACGCCGCGCCCAGTCTGGAATCCTGACGTGAAACAGCCGCTCGATCTTTATGCGTCCTGGCAACCCGTCCCGGACTTCACGACCTTCGACAATGGTTTCAAGGTGCAGTGGGAAATGTTCATCCGCCACATGATGGAAGACGCGCCGTACAAATACACCTTGCGCGAGGGCGCCAAGGGCCTGCAGCTCGTCGAGGCCGCGACCCAAAGCTGGAAGGAACGGCGCTGGGTCGATATTCCGCCGCTCGGAGACGCCGCATGAACAAGCCGCAAAAACCACTGCGCGCGTTGTCGATCAGGTTGCCGAAAGCGGATCGCTCGGTCGAGGCGTTCTACCTGTCCGAGCCGCGTAATTTTCCCGATCGCGCCAACGGTCAGGTCAACCGAATTGCTTTCGCCGCCGCTCATGTCGTGGCTGACCCGAAAGCCGACAACGACCCGTGGCTCGATTGCGCGATCGACTGGGACAAAACGATCGCATTTCGTGAGCACCTCTGGAGGCTCGGCCTCGCGGTGGCTGAGGCGATGGACACGGCGCAGCGCGGTATGGGCGTCAATTGGCCGACCTCGCTCGAATTGGTCCGCCGCTCGGTTGCAGCGGCCAAAACGAATGGTGGCACCGTGTTCTCCGGCTGCGGTACCGATCAGCTCGACCCGGCTGCCGTCAAGGGCCTCGACGATGTCGTGCGCGCCTATGAGGAACAGATCGAAGCCATCGAGAAGGTCGGCGGCCGGCTGGTATTGATGGCTTCCCGCGCGCTGGCGAAAGTCGCGCGTTCGGCCGACGATTACGCCAAAGTTTACGACCGTATCCTGTCCGGGGTTCGCGAGCCGATCATCATCCATTGGCTCGGTGATATGTTCGACCCCGCGCTCGCCGGCTATTGGGGGTCGCGCAATCTCGACGCAGCGATGGATACGGCGGTGGCGATCATCAACGGCCATGCGGCGAAGGTCGACGGCGTCAAGATTTCGCTGCTCGACAAAGATAAGGAAATCGCGATGCGTCGGCGCCTTAAGCAAGGCGTGCGCATGTATACCGGCGACGATTTCAATTACGCCGAGCTAATCGCGGGCGACGACAAAGGCTATTCGCACGCGCTGCTCGGCATCTTCGACAGCATCGCACCGGCCGCGTCTGCCGCCCTGGCGAAGCTCGCCGAAAACGACACCAAATCATTCCACGACATTCTCGCGCCGACGGTGCCGCTGTCGCGTCACATTTTCCGCGCGCCGACCCGATTCTACAAAACCGGCGTGGTCTTCATGGCTTATCTCAACGGCCATCAGGACCACTTCACGATGGTCGGCGGACAAGAAAGCGCGCGCTCGAGCGTACATCTTGCGGAGATTTTCCAGCTGGCCGACGCCGCGGGTCTGCTACGCGACCCCGAGCTTGCGGTCAGTCGCATGAAAACGGTTCTCGCCGGGCGCGGGATCGAAGTTTGATGCGGAATTTGGTAGGCGATCATCGCTGGCTGTCGCTCAACACCGCAACAGTCCGCAAGCAAGGCTCGTTGCTTGAAATTATCGAGGCTTGCGCGCGGCACAGCGTGCGTGCGATTGATCCGTGGCGCGATCAGGTCGCAGCTGTCGGGCTTGATCGCACGGCGAAAGCCGTCAAGGACGCCGGCCTCGAACTCTCCGGCTACTGCCGTGGCGGAATGCTTACCGCTGATACCGAGCATCGTCGGGAGGCTCTCGACGACAATCGCCGCGCCATCGACGAAGCCCAGGCGCTTGGCGCGCCCTGTCTCGTTCTGGTGGTGGGCGGGCTACCGCAGTATTCGCGGCCTGGCAGCACGCCGAGCAAGGATATCTGGGACGCCCAGCGCGAGGTCGAGGACGCGATTGCGAGCTTGCTTGATTATGCCCGTCAGGCGCGAATGCCGCTGGCGATCGAGCCATTGCATCCGATGTTCGCCGCGGATCGCGCTTGCGTGAGCACGACGAGGCAGGCGCTCGACATTTGCGACCGTCTCGATCCCGAAAAGAGCGGGGCAGTGGGGGTGGCGCTCGACGTCTATCACGTGTGGTGGGATTTCGAATTGCGCGAGCAGATCAAGCGCGCCGGGAAGAAGCGGCTGCATGCTTTTCATGTCTGCGATTGGCTGGTGCCGACCACCGATATGCTCAACGATCGCGGCATGATGGGAGACGGCGTGATCGATATTCCGCGCATCCGTGACGCCGTCGAGGCTCAAGGCTTTGCCGGCTACGTCGAGGTCGAGATTTTCTCGAACCGGTGGTGGGAACGCCCGATGGACGAGGTCATCAGGACTTGTATCGAACGATTGCATTCGGTTGTTTGACATCGCGTCGATTTGGTAGGGTTACGCGCGCCTTGGAGGCCTTCGGATGCAGACCGTAGTGAATATGCCACCGAGAATTTTGGACATTCCGTCGGCATGGTGCGGCGCGGAAATGGCTGCGGCTGCCGATCGTTGGCTCGTACATTTGAAGCCCAAAGAGATCGCGGAACTTGAGCACGCGGCCGACGCATTCTTGGCGACGACCGGGGACATCAGTGCAATCACTAAGGAGCAATTTTCGCTGCCGCTTTTTGGGCCTCACTTGAAAGAGCTGAAGGAAACTCTAATTCACGGGATCGGCTTTGAGGTGATCCGTGGTCTTCCGATCGAAAAATATAGTCAGAAATTTGCGGCGACGATCTTTTGCGGCATCGGCGCGCACCTCGGGTCGGCGCGATCGCAAAACGCCAAAGGCCACCTTCTGGGCCATGTGCGCGATATTGGGGCGGACGCGAAGAATCCCAATACGCGCATCTATCAGACATCAGAACGACAGACCTTTCATACCGATTCTTCCGACGTCGTCGGATTGCTTTGCATTCGTGAAGCGATGGAGGGCGGTGAATCGCTCCTCGTCAGCACGGCAGCGATCTACAACGAGATGAGACGCACGCGGCCCGATCTTGCAGCGCTGTTATTCGACCCGATTGCGACGGACCGGCGAGGAGAGGTGCCCGAGGGTCAGAAGCCGTATCTCGAGATACCTCCGTTAAGCTGGCACGAGGGTTTTCTTACCGGCTTCTATCAACGCCAATACATCGATAGCGCGCAACGCTTTCCTGACGCGATGCGGCTGACGCCCGCGCATGTCGAGGCACTCAATCTGTTCGACGACCTCGCGAACGATAAGCGACTTCACCTGAGCATGAAGCTCCAGCCGGGCGACATGCAGTTCGTCTACAACCACGCGCTGCTGCATGATCGCACCGCGTTTCGCGATTGGCCGGACGCGAACCAAAAGCGGCACTTGTTGCGTCTATGGCTGAGCGTGGCGGGCGATCGACCGCTGCCGGACTGCTTCCAACAGCGCTACGGCTCGATCGAGATCGGCAACCGGGGCGGCATTATCGTCAAGGACACAAAGCTCAACGTGCCGTTGGACTGAAGCTGTCTTTTCCTCTCTAAGGCATTGAATAAGTAAGATTTTTGGCCGCGCTTGACTCTGGTTTGAGCTGGCGGTGAGATAGAACGAAACATGAACAAGACTATCTCTACCGCTGGAAAACCAGCCACCCTTTGTCATCTGCGGCGCGTGGTGGCGCAGATTGAAGGACAGGACACGGATCTGTCTTTCGATGCGTGCACGTCGACTTTAGGCGTACCGGCAATCGATCGTGTGCTGCAAGGTGGACTGACGAAAGCGAGCCTGCATGAGGTTGCCGCCGCGGCGTGGCCCGATCTCGGCGCGGCCTTCGGTTTCACTTTTGCTCTGGCCGCGCGCGTGGCGGGCCGCCGTCACGTGCTCTGGATTCAGACTGACTTTGCCGCGCTGGAAGGTGGCGCGATCTACGGTCCCGGCGCCGATCAATTCGGTTTGCCCGCGAGCAAGCTCCTCATCGTCAAAGTGCCGCGTCCGATCGATGCGTTGTGGGCGATGGAGGAGGCACTCAAGTGTCGTGCGCTATCCACCGCAATCTGTGAATTGCCGAATGACGGTGCGGTGGCCGATCTCACAGCGACGCGTCGGCTGACTTTGGCGGCGCGCGAGGGTGGCGGTTTTGGTTTTCTGTTGCGGCATCGCCCATCGCCGCTGACGAGTTCGGCGGAAACCCGTTGGGAGATCGCCGCTGCCTCTAGCCCACCTGATGGTTTCGGCGGGCTTGGGCATACGACTTTCGCAGTCTCGCTGGTGAAGAACCGGCGCGGCCCCCTCGGACAATGGACAGTAGCGTGGAATCATCATGAGCGTTCCTTCTCGGCGCTATCTTTCGGTATGGCTCAGGCGGCTTTCGACCGACTGGATCGAGCGCCGCTCGCTCGCGCCGGCTGATACGCCGCTTATCGTCGTCGAATCGCTAAAGTCGACCTTGCGCGTCTGCGCGATGAACGACACGGCTGCCGCGTTAGGTCTCAAGCCCGGCACTCCGCTTGCTGATGCACGCGCGATGTATCCGGCGCTTGCTGCATTCGATGCCGATCCGCGCGCCGATGCGATCTTGCTCGAACAGGTGGCCGATTGGTGCGATCGCTATACGCCGCTGGTCGGTCTCGATCCGCCGGATGGTCTGTTGCTCGACATCAGCGGCTGCGCGCATTTGTTCGGTGGCGAGCGTGAGCTTGGCCGCGATCTTGTGGGACGGCTTGCACGGCAAGGTTTGCACGTTCGCATCGGTCTTGCCGACACGCCGGGATGCGCCTGGGCGGTGGCGCGTTATGGAGACATTTCTTTGGTGCCGTCCAGCGATATGCGCGAGGTCTTATTGCCATTGCCACTTGCCGCTCTGCGCATTGGCGGCGAAACAGTCTCAGCGCTCGCGCAAGCCGGGCTGCGCCATATCGCCGATGTGATCGATCGTCCGCGCGCGCCTTTGGCCGCGCGTTTTGGCGAGCTTCTCTTGCGCCGGCTCGATCAGGGGCTGGGACACGAAGAGGAATCGATCGAGCCGCGCCTATCTGTGCCGGCCTATGTCGCCGAACGACGTTTTCCCGAGCCGATTGGGCTTGAACAAGATGTGCTCGGCACGATCGAGCAATTGGCGCGCGAATTATCCCGCATCATGGAACGCCGTGACGTCGGCGCCCGATTGCTGCAGGCCGCGCTGTTTCGCGTCGACGGCAAGGTGCAACGCGTCGAAGCTCGCGCCGGCCAGCCATTGCGCGATCCTGAGCGTATTCAACGCCTGTTCCTCGAACGGCTCGCCGTCATTGGTGACGAATGCGATCCGGGTTTTGGTTATGACGTCGTTCGGCTCTCGGCGCTTTTAGTCGAACGACTCGATCCAGCGCAGCAAGGGTTGGCCGGAGAAGATGAGAAAACCGAGCTCACTCATCTGGTCGACCGGTTGAGCGCGCGATTTAGTGCCCGACGGGTGACACGGATTAAGCCGTGCGACACGCATATTCCTGAACTCGCGGCCGTCGAAACCTCGGCTCAGTTCACACGGGGAGAGTTGACTTCATCGCCAGTCCAACAGGACAGCCTGACACCTGCACGACCTCTGCGTTTATTGGTGAAGCCGGCCCTGATCGAAGCTGTCGCCGAGGTGCCGGATGGTCCGCCCGCGCGGTTTCGCTGGCGCCATGTGCTGCATGAAGTGGCTGCGGCGGAAGGGCCTGAACGCATCGCGATGGAATGGTGGCGCGATGAGCAGGAACGTCCACTGACCCGCGACTATTTCCGTGTCGAGTGCAGGCAAGGCCTGCGCGTCTGGCTTTATCGCGAGGGTCTCTACGGCCGCGAGACGGCCCAATCGCGTTGGTTCTTGCACGGTTTGTTTGCGTGAGGCGTTGCAATGTCGGCGTTCGTTGAACTGGGTGTCACCAGCAACTTCTCGTTCTTGCGGGGCGCATCCGAACCGGAAGAGCTAGTTGGGCAGGCGAAGGATTTAGGTCTTGGTGGTCTCGGTGTCGCCGACCGCAATTCGGTGGCCGGTGTCGTGCGCGCTCATGCTGCCGCGCGTGAGATCGGCCTTAGGCTGGCGGTCGGCGCCCGGCTGGTATTTGACGATGGCAGCACGCCCGACATTCTCGCTTATCCCAGTGACCGCGCCTCCTGGGGACGGCTGACCCGATTGTTGTCACTCGGCAAGCGTCGTGCCGAGAAGGGCGAATGCCTGTTGGGCCTGCCCGATCTCCTCGATTTCATCGAGGGCCTCAATCTCATTGTCTTGCCGCCGGCGCGGATCGAAGCGCGAGCCTTGGGTGCATTGCTCGAACGCCTGAAAAAAGCTGCAGCTCGGCAGTCGGTCTGGGTAGGTGCGTCGGTCCTTTATCGCGGTGATGATGCGCGGCGTCTCGCGCGGTTGGCCAAAATCGCTCGCGACCATTTTGTGCCGCTGATCGCCACCAATGACGTCCTTTACCACATGCCGCAGCGGCGCATCCTGCAGGACGTCGTCACTTGCATCCGTGAGCATGTGACCATCGACGGTGCCGGCCGGCGGCTCGAGGCCAATGCTGAACGGCATCTCAAGCCGCCGGAAGAAATCGAACGGCTGTTCCGCCATTATCCGGACGCAGTGGCGCAGACTTCGCGATTTCTCGACCGCTGCCGGTTCTCACTC
>JAFAQJ010000114.1 GCA_019246455.1 Pseudolabrys sp. | reverse complement strand
TAGGGCGTCGGACAAGCTTTGTCGGCAAAACCTTAATAGGCCGCTGGCCGATCGGCCATTGGCCGATCGCGTCGGTTTTTCAGGCCTTTTTCGCCCACCGGCCGCTGTCATCCATCTGCCAATACGTGGCGTCGAAACCGGCGCTCTTGGCCTCGCTCCAGCGTTCGCGCGCCGCGGCGAGCGCTTCTTCGTCCTCGCCATCGAACAATAAAACGATGCGGGCATAGGATGCGGCATCGGCCGGCACCGGCGCGCCATCGATGAGAAAACGCACCGAGGCACCATTCGGATTGCCCTCATTGGGCGTGAGCAGCACCGGCTGCGCCGCCACCTCGGGTTCGCGCCAGGTGCCGTGCGGCAAAAACCCGTCGTCGCGATAGGTCCACAGATGCGCATCGAGCGCTTCGATACGCTCTTCCGATGAGCCCTGCACCACGACCTTCCAGCCACGCTCAATCGATTTTTCGAGCAAAGTCGGCAGCACCCTTTCGATCGGCTGGTGCTGCAGATGATAGAACAGGATCTCGGTCATCTGCTTTACGGTGTTCAACTCTCGTAATGATCAGCCACCAGGCGGTCGAGCAAGCGCACGCCCCAGCCCGAACCCCAGCTCTTGTTGATCTCGGTCTGGCGCGAGTCCATGCCGGTGCCCGCGATATCGAGGTGCGCCCATGGCGTCTTGTCGGCGACGAACCGCAACAGGAATTGCGCCGCCGTGATGGCCCCGCCCCAGCGACCGGCACCGGTGTTCTTCACGTCGGCGAATTTAGAATCGATCTGTTTGTCGTACTCCGGCGCGAGCGGCATGCGCCACACGAGTTCGCCGGTCACGAGCCCGCTTTGCGTCAGGCGTTCGGCCAGCTTGTCGTCGTTCGAAAACAGGCCGGCGTTTTCGTGACCGAGCGCGACGATGATCGCGCCGGTGAGTGTCGCGAGATCGATCATGAATTTCGGTTTGAACTTTTTCGCCGCGTACCAGAGTACGTCAGCGAGCACGAGACGGCCTTCGGCGTCGGTATTAATGATCTCGATGGTCTGGCCCGACATCGACGTGACGATATCGCCGGGCCGCTGCGCATTACCGTCGGGCATGTTCTCGACAAGGCCGATCAGTCCGACGGCGTTGACCTTCGCTTTGCGCGCCGCAAGCGCATGCATCAAGCCGGTGACGCAGGCGGCGCCCGCCATGTCGCCTTTCATGTCTTCCATGCCGGCGGAGGGCTTGATCGAGATGCCACCGGTGTCGAAACACACTCCCTTGCCGATGAAGGCGAGCGGCGCTTCGTTCTTCTTGCCGCCGTTCCAGCGCATCACCACTATGCGGCTGTCGTGACGTGATCCCTGACCGACGCCGAGCAGCGCGTTCATGCCGAGCTTGGCCATCGCCTTGACATCGAGTACCTCGACAGCAACGCCGAGCTTCTTGAGCGCAAGCGTGCGGCGCGCGAATTCTTCCGGATAAAGAACGTTCGGCGGTTCGTTGACGAGATCGCGGGCAATGCGCACGCCTTGCGCAACGGCGTCGCGTGACGCGAATGCCTTTTTAGCTGCGGCGGCGTCGGCAACACCAAGCGTAATTTTGCGGCTCTTCGGCTTGTCCTCGTCGTCCTGCTTTTTGGTCTTGTAACGGTCGAAGCGATAGCTGCGTAGCTGCGCCCCGAGCATCATGTCGGCGGCTTGCGCCGCTTTCACGACGCCGCCCGGAAAGTCGGCAAAGATCACCGCTTCGGCAGCCGAGCCCGGCAGTTTGCCGAGCGCCATACCGCCGAACTTGAGGAAATCCTTCTCGGTGAGCGCCGATACTTTGCCGACGCCGATTACGACGAGCCGCGCGACCGGTAGACCCGCCGGCAGCACAAGCTCGAGCGCGCTGCCCGACTTGCCGGTAAAGCGCTCGGACTTCGCCGCGCGGGTGACGAGACTGGCGGCAGGGGCCAGCGCTTTGGCGGTCGCGGAGCCGAATTTCAGGCCCTCGTCGCAGAACACCACCAGCGCTCCCTTTCCGGTTGTGAAGGGGCTGAAGGCAAAACTGTCGATATCCGCCATTGAACGATCCTGCGGGTAAGTGAAGCTTGGTGGGCTGTCTTTGGCCCATATGGACCCCCCGGACAGGTCCTGCCTAGGTCAGCGACCGAGTTTTCCGCCTCGATTTCCTTGGCTCGACGAGACGCTCGGTCGAAAAGGACTTCGAATCGAGCCGAAAACGCTCGATTTTGAGGGCTAAGAGCCTGCCGCAATTAACTTTTTATTGTTTATATTCAAGGGCTTTGCCTTTGACCGGCCATTTTGTCGGCAGATCAAGATATACCAATAGTGTCTTGGGCTTAGGCTCAATTCCCGCGCCCGGTCGGGACCCCGGGCGTTTGGCGTTGCGCGCAGTTTACTTGGGGGACGTCGCTGCGAATGGGGTCGATCGGGCACTACATCTTCCGAACGACGTTCGGCGCTTTTCTGGTCATCCTGATCAGCCTGACGGCGGTGATCTGGATTACCCAGGCGTTGCGCGACATCGACCTGCTGACCAACCAAGGGCAGTCGTTCTTCGTTTTCGTCGGCATTACTGGGCTGATCATCCCGTTGCTGGTGCTGGTGATTGCGCCGATTGCGCTGTTCATTGCCGCAACGCACACGCTCAACAAGCTCTCGACGGACTCGGAAATCATCGTGATGAACGCAGCCGGCATTTCGCCGTGGCTGCTTTTCCGCGCTTTCGTCCCAGTCACTATCGTCGTTTCGCTGCTGGTTGCGGCGACCAGCGCCTATTTCGCGCCCAAGGGGCTGCGCATGCTGCGCGACTGGCTCACCGCCGTGCGCGCCAACGTCGTCAGCAGTGTCGTGCAGCCCGGGCGCTTTGTCACGATCGAAAGCGGCGTGACCATGCATATCCGAGCCCGCTTGCCCAGCGGGCAATTGCTCGGGGTTTTCCTCGACGACCGGCGCAGTCCCGAAGAGCGCGTGACGACGCTAGCCGATGTCGGCGATCTTCTCGAAAACGAGAGTGGCACGTTCCTGATCCTGCGCTCCGGCACGGTGCAGCGCTACCAAGCCGGCCGGCGCGATCCGAGTTTCGTGGTGTTCGACCGCTACGCGCTTGATCTGTCGGGATTCGGCAATACGGGACCGGCCGCAGTCAAATATTCGATCCGCGAGCGTTATCTTTGGCAATTGATCTGGCCTGACCCCGCCGATCCCTGGTTGAGCGAACAGCCAGGACAATTCCGCGCCGAGATGCACGACCGCCTGCTCGCACCGCTTTACCCGATCGCCTTCATCGTCATCGCCTTCGCCTATCTCGGACAACCGCGCACGACCCGCCAAAGCCGCACGACCTCGCTCGTCGGCGCGCTCGGCGTGATGGCGCTGGTGCGGCTGCTCGGCTTTGTGTCGGGCGTCATGGGTGTGCACGTCGCTGCCTTCCTCGCCCTGCAATACGTCGTAATCGCCGCCGCGATCGGCGGCGGCCTCTACGTGATCTATCGCGGCATCATCATCGAACCACCCGCTTTCGTGACCAACGGGATCGGGCTCCTCACCGAACGGCTGATGCGCCGTTTTGCAACTCCGTAAACGCGACATGTTCCACGGCATCACTCTCTCGCGTTATTTCGGGATGCGTTTCATCAGCGCAGTATTGGCCGTGTTCTGCGGGTTGATCGCGCTGACGGTGCTGATCGACTACGTCGAGTTGATGCGCCGCGCTTCGGAAATACCGAACGTATCGGCACTCTTAGTTGCAAAAACCTCGATCTACCGTGTGCCGCAGGTCGCCGAGCGGCTGATGCCATTCTGCGTCCTGATTGGCGCGATGTCGTGCTATCTCACGCTATCGCGGCGGCTCGAATTGGTGATCGCCCGCGCAGCCGGCGTCTCAGCCTGGCAATTCATTTCGCCGGCGATCATCGCGGCTTTCCTGATCGGCGTTCTGGCAACCGCAATTTACAATCCGGTTTCCGCCATTCTGCAGGAACAATCGAAGCGCCTTGAGGCGCAATTGTTCGGCCAGCCGACCTCGACGGGCGGCGCTTTCTGGGTGCGCCAACGCACCGACGACGGCCAAGCCATCATCGGCGCGCAATCGAGCCAGCAGCAGGGCGCACAGCTCAACGGGGTTTCGGTCTTCGCCTTCGACAACGCCGGTCGCTATCAACAACGCTACGAGGCGCGCACGGCGATCCTCGAGAGCTCGACGTGGCGGCTGATCGACGTTCGCGAATATCCATCGAATGCCGAGCCGCACGACCGCGCCGAAGTTCTGCTGCCGACCAATTTGACGCGCGAGCAAGTACGCGAAAGTTTTGCGACGCCCGAGACCGTGCCGTTTTGGGATCTTCCGCAGTATATCGGCATCGCTGAGAAGGCTGGATTGGCGGCTGCAGGCTATCGGCTGCAGTTTCATAAGCTGTTGGCCAAGCCTTTCCTGTTGGCCGCGATGGTTTTTCTTGCCGCCGCCGTCAGTCTACGTTTCTTCCGCTTCGGCGGCGTCCAAAAGATGGTTTTAAGTGGCGTGGCGTCGGGCTTTCTGCTTTATGTTTTTTCCAAAGTTACCGACGACATGGCCAAGGCCGAGCTGATGCACCCCGTGGCAGCGGCTTGGCTGCCTGTGCTTGTCGGTGGCATCACCGGTTTTGTTGCGTTGCTGTATCAGGAGGACGGGTAATGGCTGGGTTGCCGACCGCTCGTCCGCCTATGCGACCGAACGGTGTACGCGGTCTTTCCCTACTGCTGGCCCTCCTGGCACTGACGCTCGCCGCCGATTTCGGCGCGGCGCCCGCGCATGCGCAGTCTCTCACGTTCCCTCCAACGCCCCCGCCGGTGAAACGCGCCACGTTGCCTAAGCAGAACGGCAAGGACCAAATGCTCGTTCAGGCGCGCCAGCTCGATTACGACTACACCAACCACCGCGTCGCCGCGGTCGGCAACGTCCAGATCTATTACGGCGGCTCGACGCTGCAGGCCGACAAGGTGATCTACGACGAGTCCTCCAAGCGCCTGCACGCCGAAGGCAATGTCCAGCTTACCGACGCCGAGGGCAACGTCACATACGGCGAGGTGATGGACTTGTCGGACGACTACCGCGACGGTTTCGTCGATTCACTGCATCTCGACACGCCCGACCGCACCCGCATGGCGGCAGCCCGCGCCAACCGCACCGGAGGCAACTTCACGGTGTTCGATAACGGCGTCTACACCGCGTGTCTGCCGTGCAAGGACGACCCGAAGAAACCACCGCTGTGGCAGATCAAGGCCGCGCGCATCATCCACGATCAGGGCGAGAAGATGATGTATTTCGAGGACGCGCACCTCGAGTTCTACGGCACGCCGCTCGCTTACATGCCGTATTTCTCGGCGCCGGATCCGACGGTCAAGCGCAAGACCGGCTTCCTCATTCCGGTGCCGGGCTATAGCTCGATCTACGGCGCCAGCGTCGACATTCCGTACTACTGGGCGCTCGCGCCGGATTACGACGCGACGTTCTCCCCGATGATTACTTCGAGGCAAGGACCGTTGCTGCAGGGCGAATTCCGTCAGCGTCTGAGCAACGGTTCCTACGCGGTACGGGCCACCGGCATCGAGCAACTCAACAAGAATTATTTCTCGTCCGACGCGCCGGGTAACCGCAATTTCCGTGGCAGCATCGAGAGTACCGGCCAGTTCGCGCTCAACGACAAATGGGTGTGGGGCTGGAACGGCATCGCGATGACGGACCGCTCCTATCTGCAGGACTATCGGCCGAGCCTGTCGGCGTTTCGTCAACCCAACGTCGACCCGCAGATCGGCCTGCCGCTCGTCAGCGAAGCGCTGTCGCAGGCCTACATTACTGGCAAGGGCAACCGAAGCTATTTCGACGCGCGCGCTATGTACTTCTACGGCTTCTCGAGCGCGGATAACCAATCGCAGATTCCCGTCATTCATCCGGTCGTCGACTACAGCTACATCTTCGATCGCCCGATCTTGGGCGGTGAATTGGGCTTCAAGACGAATTTCACCAGTCTGAGCCGCGACAGCGCCGACTTCGATGCGATCACGGCTGCCGCAACCGGCAACGGCCAGTGTGCCCAAACGGCAGATCCGACGCTCAAGACTTCGACAAATTGCCTGCTGCGCGGTATCCCCGGCACTTACACACGGTTCTCGACGCAGGGCGATTGGCGCCGCTCGATTACCGATCCGATCGGCCAGGTCTGGACGCCATTTGCCTCGGTGCGGGTCGACGCTGCCGCAATGTCGATCAAGAATGAGACGGGCGTATCGAACTATCTGCCGACCGGCGATCAGGACCTCGTCCGCGGCATGCCGACCGTCGGGCTCGAATACCGTTACCCCTTTATCAATGTGCAGAGCTGGGGCACACAAACTTTTGAGCCGATCGCGCAGATCATCGCGCGCCCGAACGAAACGCAGGTCAATCGCTGGCCAAACGAAGACGCGCAGAGCTTTACCTTCGATGACAGCAATCTGTTCAAGGTCGACAAGTTCTCCGGCTGGGACCGCGCCGAGGGCGGCGGACGCGCCAATGCCGGGTTCCAGTACACCGCGCAGTTCAACCAGGGCGGTGCGGTCAGCGCGCTGTTCGGCCAGTCGTACCAGCTATTCGGCGCCAACTCATTTGCCCAGGCCGGCCTGACCAATACCGGCCTCGACAGCGGTCTCGATACGGCGCGCTCTGACTATGTCGCGCGCTTCACCTTCGCGCCAAACCGGACCTACTCATTCTCGTCACGCTTCCGCTTCGACAAGGACACAATGACCCCGCAACGTACCGAGCTGCAGGCCAGCGCGAACTTTAATCGCTGGAACATGTCGGTGCTCTACGGGGACTATGCGTCGCAGCCCAATCTGGGTTTCCTCTATCGCCGCCAAGGAATCCTCGGATCCGCGCAGTATAAGCTTGATGCCAACTGGGCGATCTTCGGCGCCGCACTCTATGATCTGAACGCCAACAAGATCAACTCGACCCGGTTCGGCATCGGCTACATCGATGATTGTTTCATCCTGGCCCTCAACTACTCGACGTCGTACTCCTATGACGTCAATGGCACGACTTCCCCGATCAAGGTCAACGCGATCATGCTGCAATTCGCATTGCGCACCATCGGAGGCTCGACTGTGAGCCAGAACGTCGCCACCACATCAGCGAACGGCAACTAGATCGCATGATCGGGAATACGTTAAGAAAGTGGTTTGCAAATTTGGCACTTGGGGCGTTCTTGATCGCCGCTGCAAGCTTTGCGGCGCCGGCGCATGCGCAGGTCGTCGTCCTCGTCAACGGTGCGCCCATCACGGCACTCGACGTCGAGCAACGCATCAAACTCGAACAGATCACAACCAACAAGGTGCCGACGCGGCAGCAAGCCATTAATCTCCTGATCGACGATCGATTGAAACTCGCCATCGCCAAGCGCTATTCGTTCGAAATCGGCGACACCGACGTCGACGATGCCTTCGGCACGATGGCGCGACGCGCCCGCATGACTTCCGAGCAGCTCGGGCAAATGCTGACGGCGCGCGGCGCCAGTGCTGGTGCCTTCAAGGCCAAACTGCGCGCTGACATCACCTGGCAACAATTGGTGCGCGGCCGCTATCAGTCGAGCCTTCAGGTCGGCGACAGCGATATCGAAAAGGCGCTGAAGGAACGCGGTTCAGCGGCGGAGGACGCGGCGTACATTTACACGCTTTATCCGATCGTGGTGGTGGTGCCGAGCGGTTCTCCTGAAGCCTTGCTCGACGCCAAGCGCCGGGAAACGGAAAATCTTCGCGGCCGTTTCCAGAACTGCGCCGATGGCCTGAAACTCGCGCGAGCACTACGTGACGTCGCGGTGCGCGAACCCGTGACCCGCAGCTCCGCTGATCTGTCGCAGCAATTGCGCGAACTGCTCAGCAAGATGGAACTTGGCCAACTTACTACGCCGGAACCGACGGCGCAGGGGCTGCAGATGTTCGCACTCTGCGACAAGAAGGAAGCCGGCAAGAGTGAATCCGCC
>JAFAQJ010000109.1 GCA_019246455.1 Pseudolabrys sp. | reverse complement strand
CGGAGCTGCAACTGCGGCATGACTTGATGCGAGCCAAGCTATCGGGCTTCCTTGATCGGGCTGACACGGTTGCACGGCGCTATCCATTAAGCGATCAAAGCTTGCCGGCCAAATACGCGCGTGCGATTTCGACTTATCGTCATGCCGAATTGCGGCAAGCTATCGCGCAGATCGATGAGCTGATCCACGCGCAACCAAACAATCCGTACTTTTACGAACTTAAAGGCCAGGCCCTGCTGGAAGGCGGCAAGCCGAGCGAGGCCATCGCGCCGCTGCGCCAGGCCGTGCATCTGTCGAATTCCGCCTTGATCCAGATCCTGCTCGGTCAGGCGCTGGTCGCCACCGACAACAAGACTTACGCCGAAGAGGCGATATCGCTTCTAAAGTCTTCGATCCAGCGTGAGCCGGAGGCCCCGGACGCTTATGCGCAACTGGCGATGGCTTATGGCAAGAAGGGTGATCTAGCGCAGGCGGATCTGTCGTCCGCTCAATCGGCGTTTTATCGCGGCGACATCAAAACCGCGCGCCAGCTTGCCAGCCGGGCAAAGACACGGCTTCCGATTGGCTCGCCCGCGTGGGTGCAGGCCGACGATCTCGCAACTGTGAAAGCGCAGCCCGGCGCCACAGCGAATTAATTAACCGGATCGGGGTTACCCCAACATCTGTTAGGACAAGGACGATCGTCATGAACCGGGCCTCCCTTCTCGCCGCCATTGCATTGTCGGCCGCCAGTGTAGTCTTCGCAGCCCATGCTGACGAATTCGGCCCCGCGCAGCGCAACGAGATCGAAAAGATCGTGCGCGAATATCTGGTCTCCCACCCGGAAGTGCTGCAGGACGCCATGGCCGAACTCGAGAAGCGCCAGGCGGCGGCCGAGAGCGAAAAGCACGAAGCGGCTGTCAAGGAAAATGCCAAGCCGCTCTTTAGCTCGCCCTATCAAGTGACGCTCGGCAACCCAGAGGGCAATGTCACGATGGTCGAGTTCTTCGACTACAACTGCGGCTACTGCAAGCGCGCGATGGCCGACATGATGGACCTGCTGCAACACGACAAGAATCTCAAAGTTGTGCTCAAAGAATTCCCGGTGCTCGGGCCCGGCTCGGTTGAAGCCGCCAAGGTCGCCGCCGCCGCGCGCCTCCAGGACAAAATCGGAAAAAAATATCTAGACTTCCATCAGAAGCTGCTTGGCGGCCGCGGCGAAGCCAATAAGGCGCGCGCGCTGGCTGCGGCCAAAGAAGCGGGTTTCGACGTCGCACGCATCGAGAAAGACATGGAGAGCGACGAGGTGAAATCGCAGCTTGCTGAAAGCTTCAAGCTTGCCGAAACGCTCGGACTGAACGGCACGCCGAGTTATGTCATCGGCAAGGATGTCGTGGTTGGTGCGGTCGGCCTCGCCGCACTGAAGGAAAAGATCAGCACGAATCGCTGTGGCAAAGCGTCTTGCTGAATCCCCGAATTTTCTGCCAAAAGCGCCGCACAATGCGGCGCTTTTTTCGTTTTGGAACCCGTCGCAAGTTTAATCGTTGAAGCGCGCCCCGTATTTTCCAACGCGAGGCATTTCAGCATGTATTCAATCGGTATCGAGGAAGAATTCTTTGTGTTCGACCTGAAGACACGGCGCGCGGCCAATCGCGCCGACAAAACTTTTTTGGCTGAGGCGAAACGGTGTCTTGGCGATCGCGTCATGACAGAAATGTTGCAGTCGCAGATCGAAGTCGCGACACCGCCGTGCGAAGCCGTTTCGCAAGCGCGTCAGCATCTCGCCGGTTACCGAACAACGCTGGGCAAGACAGCAGCTTCTCGCAGCCTCGGCATTGCCGCAGTGGGGACATTTCCGCTGGCGCGGTGGTCCGAACAGACCCTGACGCCAAAGGCGCGCTACGACGTAATTCTCGACGATCTGCAAATGATCGGACGCCGCAACATGCTTTGCGGCATGCATGTGCACGTCGAAGTACCCGACGTTTCGACCCGCGTCGATCTCATGATGCGGCTTTCGCCGTACCTCCCCCTGTTGCTAGCACTGTCGACTTCGTCCCCATTCTGGCAGGAGCACATGACGGGCCTGCGCGGCTATCGTTTGGCAGCCTATGACGAATTGCCACGCACCGGCTTGCCGCCGCTCTTGCGCACCCAAGAAGATTACCGCGAATTTGTGGACGCGCTGGTCGGGGCGCGCGTCATTCCCGACGAGAGCTACATCTGGTGGGCAATCCGCCCGGCACGGAATTTCCCGACCATCGAGCTGCGGGTCGCTGATAGTTGCACTTCGATTGACGACGCAGCAGCCATCGCCGCACTGTTTCAGTGCCTCGTTCGTGCGCTGGACCGCGACCGCGCGCTCAACGCCGGTTTCGACCGGGTGGGGCGCGCGATCACCATTGAAAACAAGTGGCACGCGCAACGCTATGGGATCGCAGCGACCTTCGTCGATCCGTTTCGCCGCATGCCGATTACGACGAAGGAGTGGCTCGACGAGGTGCTGGACTTCGTCGCCGAAGACGTCGGCGCCCTGCGTTGCCAGAACGAGATTGAGCGACTGAGCAGGATCCTCGACAACGGCACCAGCGCCGACCGGCAAATTGTGGTCTATGAGGCCGCGCGCAACGCCGGGCAAAAGCGGTTAACCGCGCTCAAGCAGGTGGTCGATTGGGTCGGCCGGCAGACGCTTTCCGTTTAGGGTATCCCGCCGTTTAGACTTCCCTCCCCTTGCAAGGCCACCTATAAAGCCAGCCACTATTTTTGAATCTTGGCGCCGCAGCCGGCGCCGTAGCAGGCGGTCAGCCGGGCGATGGCGAAGACGATCTACGTTCTTAACGGACCCAATCTCAATATGCTCGGCACGCGCGAGCCGGAAACCTATGGCAGCGCGACGCTCGCCGATGTCGAGAAGCTGTGTCGCGCAACCGCGAAGTCTGCCGGATTGGACGTCGTATTTCGTCAAACCAATCGCGAGGGCGAACTGGTCGATTGGATTCAGGAAGCCT
Organism: Pseudolabrys sp.; assembly: GCA_019246455.1. Classification (GTDB taxonomy): domain Bacteria; phylum Pseudomonadota; class Alphaproteobacteria; order Rhizobiales; family Xanthobacteraceae; genus Pseudolabrys. The sequence continues at coordinate 5,576 of JAFAQJ010000109.1, read as the reverse complement.
TCTTCAAGAAGGCGGTTGGCATCGTCATCAATCCGGCGGGCTACACTACGACGTCGATCGCGATCCTCGATGCGCTGCTCGCCGTGAAGATGCCGGTGATCGAAGTGCACATCAGCAATATTCACCGCCGCGAAAGTTTCCGGCACAATTCGTATATCTCCAAGGCCGCAACTGGGGTGATCGCGGGACTCGGCGTCGAGGGCTATGCTCTGGCGATTACGCGCATGGCCGGCCTTGTTGGCGTGAAGACAAAGGCGAAAAGCTAGAGCATGGCAAAAGAGCCGAAGAAAACGTCCATCGACCGCGACGTCATCCTCGAGCTGGCGAAGCTGCTCGACGAAACCGGGCTAACCGAGATCGAGATCGAACAGGACGGCCGCCGTCTACGCGTCGCGCGTGGCGCAGCTGTCGCCGCGTCGCCAGCGCCCGTTGCAGCGGCTCAGGCCGCGGTGCCGACGCCGCGGGCTGTCGAAGCCGCGCCGAAAGCCCCCGATCCGGCCAAGCACCCCGGCGTCGTGGTGTCGCCGATGGTGGGCACCGCCTACGCAGCCTCCGAGCCGGGCGCCAAGCCCTATGTCGAGGTGGGTAGCCGCGTAAAAGCCGGCGATACCCTCCTCATCATTGAGGCTATGAAAACGATGAACCAGATTCCGGCGCCGCGCGCCGGCACCGTCTCGCAAATTCTGTTCGAAGACGGCCGGCCGGTCGAATTCGGCGAGCCGCTCGTGATCATCGAATGACCGCCCGCGTTCGCCGGAGCAGTCGTCATGTTCGATAAGATTCTCATCGCCAATCGCGGCGAGATCGCCATGCGGGTCATTCGCGCCTGCAAGGAGCTCGGCATTCCAACCGTCGCGGTTCATTCGACTGCGGACGCCGAGGCCATGCATGTACGGTTCGCCGACGAGAGCGTCTGCATCGGCCCGGCGGCGGCGAAAGACAGCTACCTTAATGTGCCCGCTATTCTCGCCGCCTGCGAAATCACAGGCGCGGATGCTGTGCATCCTGGTTATGGCTTTCTGTCCGAGAACGCGCGTTTCGCCGAAATTCTGAACGACCATAACATCGATTTTATCGGCCCGAAGGCCGAGCATATCCGCACCATGGGCGATAAGATCGAGGCGAAGCGCACCGCGCGGCGTCTCGGCATTCCGGTGGTCCCTGGCTCGGAAGGCGGCGTCTCGTCTGACGTCGAAGCGATCCGCATCGCCAGGGAGATCGGCTTTCCGGTACTCGTGAAAGCCGCGGCTGGTGGCGGTGGACGCGGGATGAAGGTCGCCAAAAGCGCCGAGGAGTTATCCTCGGCGCTGTCGACTGCCCGCGCGGAGGCGAAAGCTGCGTTCGGCGACGACGCCGTTTATCTAGAGAAGTATCTGACTAAGCCCCGCCATATCGAGATTCAAGTGCTCGGCGACGGGAAAGGCAACGCCGTTCACCTTGGCGAGCGCGACTGCTCGCTGCAACGGCGCCACCAGAAAGTCTGGGAGGAAGGCCCCTCGCCAGCGCTCAACGCCGGCGTCCGAGACAAGATCGGGGAGACGGTCGCCAAAGCGATGCGCGAGCTGTCTTATCTCGGCGTCGGAACAGTCGAGTTTCTGTTCGAGGACGGCGAATTCTATTTCATCGAAATGAACACGCGCATCCAAGTCGAGCACCCGGTGACGGAAATGATCACCGATATCGATCTGATCTTCGAACAGATTCGTGTTGCAGCCGGCGCGACCTTGGCAATGAAGCAGAGCGATATCGAATTTCGTGGTCACGCCATCGAATGCCGCATCAACGCGGAAAATCCCGTGAGCTTCCGTCCGTCGCCGGGCAAGATCGTCCATTACCACCCGGCGGGCGGCTTAGGCGTGCGCATGGATTCGGCGGTGTACCAAGGCTACACGATCCCACCGTTCTACGATTCATTGGTCGGCAAGCTGATCGTCCATGGCAAGAGTCGGCAGGAATGTCTGATGCGGCTTAAACGCGCGCTCGACGAGCTCGTGGTCGATGGCATCGACACCACCGCACCTTTATTCCGCGCGTTGGTGCGCGAAAAGGACATTATCGACGGTAACTATCACATCCACTGGCTCGAGCACTTCCTCGCCCAAGGCGGCATGGATGACTGAGCGTTCGCTCAGTGATGTGTCGGCGTCAGCCGGCTGATCAGCGTGCAAACCTCGAGCGGATCGTAGGGCTTGGCGACAAATACCGAGCGTGGCACGAGTGGCGCCACTTCTGCAGCAATAAAACGGCCTGACGTGTAGACGATCGGCAATTCCGGACGCAGTTTGCGAGCCTCGACCGCCAGCGCTGCACCGTCGATCTCGCCTGGCAGATTGATATCGGTGAACAGCACGTCGGCGTCTCCGCCCGTTTGTAAGTAAGTGAGCGCCGCGTCGGCCGTTTCGACCGCAAAAACCTCGAAACCTTCATCGCTCAGCGCTTCGGCGACGAGCCCGCTGATCAACACCTCATCTTCGACCAGCAGAACTTTCCCCGGCATAGCCGCGTATCCCATGATGACGCCTCCCCGGTTTGCGCAGGGCAACGTGCAGGACCGCTTTGTGTTCAAACTTTCGGCAATTTGCCGCCGATATAGTAAGGACGGCGTTAACAGCCTCCCCAAGCCGGTTTCGATGGCTTAGATATTCGCCGACGTTTGGATCACGCCCGCATGGCCAATCGCGACAACCCGTTCGTCGAAATCACGCCGGAGGTTCTGCTCAAAGCCTATGCCTGCGGCATCTTTCCGATGGCCGAAAGTGCCGACGACCCGACGCTCTATTGGGTGGAACCAGAACAGCGCGGCATCTTTCCGCTCTACGGGTTTCATGTGCCGGTACGATTGGCGCGCACCGTGCGCTCCGACCGCTTCACCATCGATATCGATCGCGATTTCGACGCCGTCATCGACGGCTGCGCGGCACCGGCGGTAGGCCGCTCGCGCACCTGGATCAACGGGCGCATTCGTAGCCTTTATCGCAGACTTCACGAAGCAGGCCACTGTCACAGCGTTGAAGCTTACGACGGAGCGCGGCTGGTTGGCGGACTTTATGGCGTCTCACTCGGCCGCGTGTTCTTCGGCGAAAGCATGTTTCATATCGCGCGCGACGCCTCAAAGGTTGCCCTGGTCCATCTCGTGGCGCGGTTGAGAGCTGGCGGCTACGACTTGCTCGATACGCAGTTCGTTACCGACCATCTAAAGACATTCGGCGCCATCGAGGTGCCGCAGCTGCGATATCATAAGTTGTTGGAAAGTGCGCTGATCGGCGAAGCCGATTTCCACGCGCTGCCGCGTATCGTGAGCGGCGTCGAAGCACTCGCGCGGTTGCGCAAAGCCTAGCGAAACGGCGAGAGGAAATTTGGCGCTTGCTGTTGTGTACGGCGCTGTTGTGGCGGCGGTTGCGTGGGTTTGGATGGAGACGGTTTTTGCGCTGCCGGCTTTGCCGCCGGTTGTTCAGGCGGTACTTCGGCAACTGCGGGTGCGCCGCCTTTGCAGTCCGTCAGCCATACATCGTAGACCGGATGCTCGACCGCGTGGAGGCCCGGACTCGCCGCGAACATCCACCCCGTGAAGATCCGGCGCACCTCGCCTTGCAACGTCACTTCATCGATGGCGACGAATGCGTCGGTGTTGGGTGTCTCGGTTGGCGGCCGTGAATAGCATGCTCGTGGCGTCACCTGCAGTGCGCCGAACTGCACCGTTTCGTTGATCGCAACATCGAAGCTGATGGTGCGCCCGGTGATTTTGTCGAGCCCCGAGAACACCGCCGTCGGGTTGGCGATCTTCTGCTCCGGTGGCTGCACGACAATCTCATCGCCCGGCTGTGGCGCAGTATTGGCTGGTTGCGGCGGTGCACCACGTGGCTGGCGCTGGCCCGGCGGTAGTGTCTGTGCGGGCGCCGCTTGCTGCGCCGATGGCGCGGCGGCTGGAGCGGCGGGCGCATTGGCATCGAGCGGCACCGCCGGAGCGCCCGGTGGTGGAGCCAGGGGTTGCGACTGAACGCCTTCGATACTGCGGCGGATGCCCGCAGGCTGTTGCTGCTGCGCTTGAGGGGGCTGCCCGCCACGCGGCAATGCCTGTGGCGGCGGCGGCTGATCGTCAGCCTCGTCGTCCTGATCGTCCATCGGCTCCTGCTGCGGCGGAGCATTTCGATTGGTCGGGAAATTCCGCGGTGGCGGGGGAGCGGCGCCGCGTTGCGGCACATTGCCGGGTGGTCGCGGCGGCGGATCGGAGAAAATCGAACCGAACTGCGCGAGCGCCGGCGCGGCTAGTGCCAGCGTCGCGCCCACAACGACTGCGAAGATCAATCTTGCCATGAAAATCGGTCGGCCCCGCGGCCATGCCTGTTGCCTGACATCAGGACGGCACTAAGCGTCCGGTTAACACGGCGATTGCGGCGGGGAAAGGGCGCGCGCCACCAACCGCCTTGTCGGCGATAATCAGAAACTGCATTCTGACGGGACAAAAATAAGGCTTCCGCGGGCGCGGAGGCAAAAATAGGGAGCGCTAATGATCACGTCTTGGATACGCGCGATTTTCGTTTCGGCAGTCACCTTATTTGTTTGGCCGCTAGGAACACACGCGCAAGATTATCCGAGCCGACCGATCACCATCATCGTGCCGCTCGCGCCGGGATCAGGTCTTGACTCCGTCGTGCGGCTTTATGCCGACAGGTTGCAAAAGTCGCTCGGCCAGCCGGTCGTGGTAGAGAACAAGCCTGGCGCGGCGCTGATGCTCGCAGCGCAGTTCGTCTCAACGCAAGCGGCTGACGGTTACACCCTGTTGGTCTCGACCTCCTCGGCGATGGCGATCAACCTGACGCTCTACAAAAGCGTGCCGTATGACGTGAAGCAATTCACGCCGATCTCGTATTATCTCAAGGCGCCGTTTGTTCTCATCCTCGATCCAAGCGTGCCGGCGAAAACTGTTCCGGAACTGATCGCGCTCGGCAAAAGCACGGCGGCACCTCTTACATTTTCATCGCCCGGCGCCGGCACGGCGCTGCATCTGTCGGGCGAATACATGAAGAGCAAGTTCGGGCTCAACATGACGCACGTCCCCTACAAGAGTACGCCGCAATCGATCCAGGACGTCGCCGCCGGCCACGTCAGCATGAGCTTTGCCGAAGTCGCTGCGTCGCAGGGCCTGATCAAGGACGGCAAGCTGCGCGCGCTCGCGGTCACGACCTCATCGCGGCTACCGCAACTTCCGGATGTCCCGACATTCGCTGAAGCCGCCCCTGCGCCGGGCTTCGAGGCCGTGTCGTGGCACATGTTATTCGCCCGCTCGGATGTGCCGAAGCCGATCATCGACCGGCTTCACGCCGAGATGGACAAGATCATGGCCGATCCGGAAATGAAGAAGAAAGTCACCGACATCGGCTTGCTGCCGATCGATCCGCCGTCGATTGCCGAGACAGAAAAATATCTGGCGGCCGAGCGCGAGAAATGGGGCTCGCTCGTAAAACAGCTCGGGTTGGAAGGCTCGCAGTAGCGACTTACGGCGACCAGGCCTTGTAGTCGCCGGTCGCTTTAGGGCGGCGTCCCTGCGCCAACGTCGAGCCGCTCGGCCGCAAAGC
>JAFAQJ010000371.1 GCA_019246455.1 Pseudolabrys sp. | reverse complement strand
CGAAATCGTCGACCACAACGTATTTTTCGATCGCGACCGCACCGGTGCCCGGGTCGACCTCGACCTCCACGATATGAGTGCCGTTCGGATAGGTAGCCTCACCTGGCGTCCAGGTATCGGCCGCGGAAAGCTGCTCGGAAGTTGCCTTGGCGGCAAGGTCGGCAAATGACACGACGCGGTCTGTGCCGGCGACGCGCACGGTGCCAGCGTCGATTTCGAGATCGCCGGCCGATGCCTCAAGTGCGTCGGCGGCCAATTTTTTGATTTGCTCGGCCAGTTTCTCGGCCGCGCCTTTGAGCGAATTACCGCCGCACGGAATTGAGCTCGAGCCGCCGGTGCCGCCTCCGGTCTTGATACGGTCAGTATCACCCTGGAACATGCGCACCTTGTCGGGCGAAAGCCCGAGCTGCTGCGCGACGATCTGTGCATAGGCCGTGGCGTGACCTTGGCCGGTGCTTTGCGACCCGATCAGCAACGTCACGCCCCCGTCCTTGTCGAGCTTCAGGCTTGCGGTTTCCGGGCCCATGTTGCCGCAAGCCTCGACATAGGTTGCAAGGCCGATGCCGCGCAGCTTGCCGCGCTTCTTCGAGACGGCGGCGCGCTTATTGAAGCCAGCCCAATCCGCGATCTCCTGTGCGCGTGCCATGTGAGCGGCAAAATCGCCGGAATCGTAAATCTTGCCAGTCGCGGTCTTGTACGGCATCGCCTTGGGCTTGATGAAATTGCGTTTGCGGATCGTGTCAGGCGCAATGCCGAGTTCGTGGGCTGCCGCATCGACGAGACGTTCGATCAGATACGAAGCTTCGGGACGCCCGGCGCCGCGATAGGCATCGACCGGCACCGTGTTGGTGTAGGCGCCACGCACCCGCACATGTGTCGCCGGAATATCGTAAACGCCCGACGCCATGCCAGCCCCGAGATACGGGATATAGGGCGCGTAGCAGGACAGATAGGCACCCATGTCCGACACGATATCGATCTCGAGGCCGAGGAAGCGGCCCTTGTCATCGAGCGCGAGCTTCGCGGTCGTGATGTTGTCGCGGCCGTGGCTGTCGCCGAGAAAATGTTCGCTGCGCTCGCAGATCCATTTCACCGGCTTGCGCAGCTTTTCCGCCGCGACCGCGGCTAGCGCGTATTCACGATACGGAAACAGCTTGGTGCCGAATCCGCCGCCGACGTCCGGGGTGATGATCCGCATCTTGTCCGGAGAAATCTTGAGCACATCGTTGCAGAGGATATCGCGCACGATATGGCTGCCCTGGCTCCCCAAGGTGAGCGTGTAGCGATCGCCATCGTATTCGGCGACGACGCCGCGCGTATCCATGTAGTTCGTGACAAGACGCTGATTGACAACTTTCAACGTCACAGTTTTCGTCGCTTGCGCGAAAGCGGCCTGCGCCGCCTTGCCGTCGCCGAGCTCGGCTTCGAAAGCGAGATTGGGACGGTCGGGCCACACCTGCGCCGCGTCTTTCTTGAGTGCTTCTTCCGAGCCAATCACATGCGGCAGTGCCTGCCAGTCGATCGACAGCGCCTCGGCAGCATCCCGCGCCGCCTCCAGCGTGTCGGCGACGACGAAAGCGACTGAGTCTCCGACATGACGCACGACGCTGCGAGCCAGAATGGGATAGTGCGGCACCTTGATGTCGGGACTGATCACGCCGGGGCATGGCAGACCGCCAAGTTGCGCGACGTCGTCACCGGTCAGCAGCAGCCTTACGCCGGACTTTTTTCTGATCGCTTCGGCGTTTTCAATGCGGAACTTCGCATGAGCGTGCGGTGAGCGAACCATGACAGCGTTCAGCGTGTTCGCCGGCAGAAAATCAGCGATGTAGTGGCCGGCGCCGCGAAGCAACGGGTCGTCTTCCTTGCGCCGGATCGATTGCCCGATCCCGAATTTTGGTGGCGACATTATCTAACTCGCCGCGCCGGTTTTGCGCCTACTTCGTCCGGATGAATCGACGCCCGTTCCCCGCTGGCCCGCAGCGCGATCCAGCGCGTGACGACGTAGAATACCGGGGTGAAAATCAGGCCGAACGTCGTGACGCCGATCATACCGGAAAACACCGTGGTTCCGAGCGCCTGACGCAACTCGGCACCCGCTCCAACCGACCAGACCAGTGGGGCAACGCCAAGGATGAAGGCGAACGACGTCATCAGGATCGGCCGCAACCGCAGATGCGCGGCTTCGACCGCGGCGGCGAAGCGGTCGCGGCCTGAGTCCTCTAGCTGCTTCGCAAATTCGACGATCAGAATGGCATTTTTCGCGGCCAGGCCAATCAGAACGATGAAGCCGACCTGCGTGAGGATATTGTTGTCCTGACCGCGCAGCACTACCCCGACGATCGAAGCGATCAGGCACATCGGCACAATCAAGATGACGGCCAGCGGCAGTGTCAGGCTTTCGAACTGCGCCGCCAGCACCAAGAAAACGAAAACGACCGCCAGAATGAAGGCGAAGGCCGCAGTATTGCCGGCCCGGATCTGCTGGAAGGCGAGCGTGGTCCATTCATAACTGAAGCCTTCGGGCAGCGTTTCGGCGGCGAGCTTCTCCATGATCTGGATCGCCTGGCCCTGCGAATAGCCGGGCGCGGCGGCGCCATCGAGCTCGGCAGCGGGGTAAAGATTGTAGCGCGGCACGCGATAAGGCGCCGTGATGGAGCGCACCGTGGTGAAGGCGCCGAGGGGCACCGTGTCGCCCGTTGAATTGCGGACTCTGATTTTCAGCACATCCTTGGTATCGATGCGCGACGTGTCCGTCGCCTGCGCGACCACGCGGTAAGTACGGCCAAACAGGTTGAAGTCGTTGACATAAGCCGAGCCGAGATAGATCTGCAGTGCGGCAAAGACGTCGGGCACGTTGATGCCCAGCATCTGCGCCTTGACGCGATCGATATCGAGATAGAGCTGCGGCGTGGTGTTCTCGAACAGCGAAAACACCTGAACAAGACCGGGCGTTTGCGCGGCGCGGCCCATCATCGCATAGGCGGCACCTTGCAACGCCGCCGGCCCCTGCCCGGCGCGGTCTTCGATCATCATGCGAAAGCCGCCGGCATTACCGATGCCAGAAACCGGCGGCGGCGCGGCAACGAAGATCAGACCGTCTTGGATTGACGCCAGACGTCCGAACAACTGGCGCTGGATCGCTGCCGCGGACTGGTTCGAGTCGCGCGCGCGCTCCTCGAATGGCTTAAGTGTAATAAAGATCGCTCCGGCATTCGGCGCGTTGGTGAAAGTGGCGCCGGAGAAGCCGACGATATTCACCGCATGCGCGACACCAGGCGTATTCAGCGCGATGTCAACCGCGCGACGGTTGACGTCGTCGGTACGCGCCAGCGAGGCAGCCGGCGGCAATTGCGTGACGATGATCAAGTAACCGCGGTCGAGTTGCGGAATGAAACCGACCGGTGTCTTGCGAAATTCGTTGAGGCCGAACGCAATAATGCCGGCGTAAACCAGAAGCATCATGATGGCGAACCGCACCACGCGTCCCGACAGCCAGCCATAGCCGCGCGTCAGTCGATCGAAATAGTGGTTGAACGCATCAAAGAAACGATGGATCGGCTTGCTCCACCAATACTCATCTTCGCGCTCCCGATGTGGCTTGAGGAGCAGCGCGCACAGTGCCGGCGATAACGTCAGGGAGACGATCAGCGAAATGATCGTTGCACCGGCGATGGTGAGGGCGAACTGCCGATAGAATTGGCCAGAAATGCCGGTAATGAAGGCGGACGGAATGAACACCGAGCACAGCACCAGCGCGATCGCAACCAGCGCGGCGCCAACCTCGTCCATGCTCTTGAACGCAGCTTCGCGTGGACTAAGGCCATTCTCGATGTTGCGTTCGACGTTCTCGACAACGACGATCGCATCGTCGACCACGATGCCAATTGCCAGCACGAGACCGAACAACGAAAGATTATTTAGCGAGAAGCCGAACACCGCCATGAAGAAGAACGTGCCGATGAGCGATACGGGAATGGCGACAATCGGGATGACCGCGGCACGCCAGGTTTGCAGAAACAGGATGACGACAAGCACGACGAGGATGATCGCCTCGCCGATCGTCTCCTCGACAGCGTCGACCGACTGTTGAATGAACTGGGTCGGATTGTAGACGATCGTGTGCTTGAGACCCGGCGGGAAGCGTTTCGCGAGGTCATTCATCGTGGCCTCGATCGCCTTGGCGGTCGTCAGCGCGTTCGAACCGGGCCGCTGGAAGATGCCGAGCGCGATGGCCGGGTCGTGATCGAGATAGGAATTGGTCGAATAATCCTGCGCCGCGAGTTCGACATTGGCGACGTCCTTGATCCGCACCACTGCAGTTGCCGTCTGCTTGACGACGATGTTACCGAATTCCGTCGGATCGGCGAGACGGCCCAGCGTCTGCACAGAAATCTGGAATGCCCCAGGGTTGCCGACCGGCGGCTGATTGAGAACGCCGGAGGCGACCTGGATGTTTTGGCCCTGCAGGCCGCTTACGACGTCGCCGGCGGTCAAACCCAAAGATTGCAGCCGGTCCGGATCGAGCCAGACGCGCATCGCGTAATCGCGCGCACCGAACACGATGATCGAGCCGACACCATCGACGCGGGTGACGGCATCGGTCACCTCTATGGTGGCGTAATTCGAGATGAACAACGTGTCGCGCGACTTATCCGGCGAATACAG
>JAFAQJ010000296.1 GCA_019246455.1 Pseudolabrys sp. | reverse complement strand
ACGCGTACGGCGCGCCGTCCGGTGCCGGCCGGCCGGGTGCTTCCCGGCGAGGCGCTGGCGTTCGGTCTGACGCTCGCTGGCTTTTCAGTGGTGACGCTGGGCTTGCTAGTCAACATGCTGTCGGCGGCGCTGCTCGCCTTCACGATTTTTTTCTACGCAGTGATCTACACAATGTGGCTCAAGCGCTCGACGCCGCAGAACATCGTGATTGGCGGAGCCTCGGGTGCGCTGCCGCCGGTCATCGGCTGGGTCGCGGTCACCAATTCGGTGTCGCTTGAGCCGATCGTGCTGTTCTTCATTATCTTCTTTTGGACGCCGCCGCATTTTTGGGCGCTGTCGCTCTATAAGACCGACGAATTCAAGCGTGCCGGCATTCCGATGTTGCCGGTGGTCGCTGGCGACGACGCGACGCGCTTCCAAATTCTGCTCTACACGCTGATCCTGGTGCCGCTCGGGCTGGCGCCGTATTTCGTCGGCTTCGCCGGCCTGCTGTATGCGGCCACCGCGGCAATCGCAGGTGCGATCATGATTGTGTTGGCCCTTCAGGTGCATGCTGAGCGCCGGCCGACCGATCGCGCAAGCCGCAACCTTTTCGCCTTTTCGATCCTTTACCTTTTCCTGCTGTTCGCGGTGCTATTGGTCGAGCGCGGTTTTGGGGGGCTGCTCGCTCGGTTGGCCGCATGAGTGGCGCTATCGCAATGACGAAGAACGATAAAGACGAGGGGGTCGTTCTGACCGATGCGCAGAAGCGCGCGCGGCGCTCGCGTTCGATCGCCATCGCGTTCGGCTTGGGAGCACTCGTCATTTTGTTTTACATCGTGACCCTCGTGAAGGGCCCCGGCGTTCTGGTGCGCCCACTATGAGCGCGAAACGCAATAGCCTGCGTCGCGACGCCATGGTCGCCGCCTCTTGCGGCGCCTTCGTCGCGCTGATGGTCGGCGCCGCTTATGCGGCGGTGCCGCTTTACAACTGGTTCTGCCGCACCACCGGCTTTGCCGGCACGACACAGGTTTCAACCGTGGCGCCCGCGCAGGTGCTTGATCGCACCATCAAGGTTCGATTTGATTCCAACGTCATGCAAGGTCTGCCGTGGCGTTTTGCGCCGGAGCAGAATGAAATCACCGTACATATCGGTGAGGTGGTGACGGCTTATTATAAGGTTACGAACGAGGCGGCCCGCGAGACCGTTGCGCAGGCGTCATATAACGTCGCGCCGCTCAATGTCGGGAGCTACTTCAACAAGATTAATTGCTTCTGTTTTACCGAGCAGCGCATGAAAGCCGGTGAAACGCGTGACATGGCGGTGGTGTTCTACGTCGATCCCTCGATTGCCAAGGACGCCGATCAGAATGATCTCCACAGCATTACGCTGTCTTATACATTCTACCCATTGCGTGAGCCGGCCAAACCACTGGCCGACGCTGGTGCTTCGGCGGTAAACAAGCTCTAGGAGTGGGGGCGCGGTCGCGCCACAACAGGTTCGAACGGAGACGATGACGATGGCCGAGGCTCACGCGAAACACCACGACTACCACCTGGTTGATCCGAGCCCGTGGCCGGCCGTCGGCGCGACGTCGGCCTTTATCCTGGCCTTCGGCGCCATCATGTGGATGCACCATTCGTTCGCTGCGGCGCCGATCGTGTTCGGCGTGGGCGTTATCGGCACCCTCTATACCTTCGTCGGGTGGTGGCGAGATGTCATCAACGAAGCCGAATTCAAGGGCGATCACACCCGCGTGGTGCAGATCTCGCACCGCTACGGCATGATCTTGTTCATCGCCTCGGAGGTGATGTTCTTCGTCGCCTGGTTCTGGGCCTACTTCAACACGGCACTGTTTCCCAACGAGGCACACGAGATCGCGCGCAGCGCCTTCACTGGCGGCATGTGGCCGCCGAAGGGCATCGAGACCTTCGACCCCTGGCACTTGCCGCTCTTGAACACGCTGATCTTGCTCACGTCAGGAACGACCGTGACGTGGGCGCACCACGCGCTGCTCGAGAACGACCGGCAGGGCCTCAAGTGGGGCCTGATCCTAACCATCGCACTTGGTCTGACGTTCACCTGTGTGCAGGCCTACGAATATTCGCATGCTGCTTTCCACTTCAGCGGCAACATCTACGGCGCCACATTCTTTATGGCGACTGGTTTCCACGGTGCGCACGTCATCATTGGCTCGATCTTCCTGATCGTGTGCCTGCTGCGTGCGTTGAAGGGCCACTTCACGCCCACCCATCACCTCGGCTTCGAATTCGCCGCCTGGTATTGGCACTTCGTTGACGTCGTGTGGCTGTTCCTGTTCGCCTGCATCTATGTGTGGGGCGCAGGGGCGGAAGGTGCTGCTCACGCGGCTGGCGCCCACTAAGCGCCGCAAACACGCTATTAAAGGGCGGCGCCTCGTTGCGCCGCCCTTTTTGTTTGGAGCGATTGATGAGTGACCAGCCGGCGCCCTTGCCGATCTCCCGCGGATTGCGCGGACGCTGCCCACGCTGCGGCGAAGGCCATTTGTTCTCAGGATTCCTGAACATACGGCCGTCTTGCGAGAAATGCGGTCTTGATTTCAGCGCGGCGGATGCCGGCGACGGTCCGGCGATTTTTGTGATTCTGATCGGCGGCTTTGTCGTGGTGTTCGCTGCGCTCATCACCGAAGTCGTCTACACACCGCCGATCTGGCTCCATGTCGTGCTCTGGCTGCCGTTAATTTTGCTGGTTACATTGATTCCTTTGCGGGCGATCAAGGGCCTGCTCCTCGCGTTGCAGTTTCATCATCGCGCTGCTGAAGGTCGTCTGGAGCAATGAATGAGATGCACGAGCGCCGCCGAGGCTTGCTCGATGCGACGGTATTCGCATTGGCGGGCATCGCCATTCTGATCGGTCTCGGCGTCTGGCAACTCGACCGCAAGATCTGGAAAGAGCAATTGATCGCAACGACGATGGCTCGCCTAGGAGCCGTCGTTCCGGGGGCGCTGCCGTCGCGTGATCGCTGGGATCAGCTCGGTTCGGCCAGCGACGAATTTCGTCGCGTCGCGTTTCCAGCCGAATTGCTGAATGACAAGGAGGCGTTCGTTTACACCTCCGGCTCCGCGTTGCGTTCCGACGTGACCGGTCAAGGCTATTGGGTGTTTACGCCAGCGCGGCTGCCCGGCGGCAGTGTTGTCGTCGTCAATCGTGGTTTTGTGCCGACTGATCACAAGGATCCGGTAACGCGCCCA
>JAFAQJ010000222.1 GCA_019246455.1 Pseudolabrys sp. | reverse complement strand
GAGCGCGAGCTCGAGGCATGTCCGCTCGGCACTGGTGCCGACGCGATTGTGATCGACCTCCACTGCGAGGCGACCACCGAAAAACAGGCGATGGGTTATTTCGCCGATGGCCGCGCGTCGCTCGTGATCGGGACCCATACGCACGCGCCGACCGCCGACCACCGCATTCTGCCGGCCGGCACCGCATTCATTTCCGACGTCGGCATGACCGGTGACTTCCAATCGGTCATTGGCATGGCGAAGGACGAACCGCTGTCACGCTTTCTTCGCAAAGTGCCTGGCAGCCGATTCGAGCCCGCTAGCGGACCTGCAACTTTGTGCGGTCTTGGGGTCGAGACTGACGACACAACAGGTTTAGCCCAGCGTATCGGTGCGGTGCGGCTTGGTGGCATTCTCGAAGAAACCGCGCCGGCATTTTGGCGATGACTGTTGCATTTCTGACTCTGTCGCAGGGTCCGGACCTGACGTAGCTTGACGGCTCATCGATTCGCGCCGGTGTGTGCAGGGTCCGGCACCTCACGGACCTGCCACCGATGGTTTCTCCTAAGATCGCGCGCGGTTTCGATTCCGTTTCTCATTCACGCGAGCCGACGTTTCTCGAACTCGCTCCGCAATTCATTCCGGCCGGCGCGGACGTACTCGGAGTTGGCGGCGGCGCGCTCGAGGCACGTCTGCCCTTTGGCTGCTCCCACCGCGGCATCAGCGAAGAAAACCTTCTCGCGTCGGATATCTCAGGCTCATTTGTCGTTCTGATCGATGCACTTCGCGCGCCGGCGCAAGCGGCGACGCTCCTTGACCATGTAGCGCGCAGCGGCTGCGTGGCTTTGATCGGCTTTCGCTCGTCCGATGAGCTGGCGTTTCTCGACCTCATTGAACTACTTGATAGATTTAAGCTTGGCATCGACGCGACAGCCGACATGGGCAATGACGAGATGATCGTTCGCGTGAGGCCATCAAAGAAATTATCGGCTGTCGCGCCTTGCAGCGTCGCGGTGCTGAGCGGTGGCATGACGTTCGCCGAACGGCTCGGCCGCCAAATGATCGATGCGATTTTGCCCGGCGAAGCCGACATCCATCACATCAATCTTGGCGATCTTCACGCGGCGCGTGACCGATACGATCTTGTCATCCTCGGCACTGGACAGGGGCTTTGCCGTTCTCTCATTTCGGACGACGTCCTCGACATTGTCGCACGCGGCCGAGCCGCCATCGGCATCTTTGGGACTCAGCAGCGCGATCTCATCCCGCGCGATCTGATCGGCCGTCTCATCGACGAGCTCGACGTGTGGTTTGCCCGCAATGAAGAAGATGTCCTGCTATATGGCGCGGGCCACGACAGCGTCATGCATCTCGGCGATTGGCTGGTTCAGCAATTTCCTCTCGGCCAGGCCCGCGACGAAGAGCTACTAACGATCCGCGAAGATGGCCTGGCCGATCTCCCGCTCGACCGGGCGATCCAGGCGATCCAGCGCCATCGTGCGGTATTTGCGCATGCTCCGGCAGCCTTGCTGTGCGCGTTGGCCAGCGCTGACACAGTGGCCTATGCCGATACCGAAACGTCCGGGGAGTTTCGCAGCCTGTTGATTGACGTCTTTGGCCGGCACTTCCCGGAGCGAGAGTTCTTTCAGGTCGACCGGGACGCCGTGGTGCGCTACCGCGCCCGCGTCCACCGCAACGCCGCCTTACTTCGGAAGCGTCTGACCGCTCTGATGGGCGGTCGCACCGCCGCCTGAGAGCGGATGTTTATTTTCGTGTCGACCCGGCCTATATAGCGCGCTGTTACCAAACGTTTCTGCTGCAGGTTGGCTATGGCCGGACATTCGCAATTCAAAAATATCATGCACAAGAAGGGGAAGGCCGATAAGGCCCGCTCCAAGATCTTCTCCAAGCTTGCGCGTGAAATCACAGTGGCGGCGAAGCTCGGTCTGCCCGATCCGGCGTTCAATCCGCGTCTTCGCTCGGCAATCCTCGCTGCGCGTGCAGAAAACATGCCGAAGGACAACATCGAGCGCGCGATCAAAAAATCGCAAGGTGCTGACTCGGAAAACTACGATGAGATTCGGTACGAAGGTTATGGACCGGGCGGCGTCGCGGTCATCGTTGAGGCTTTGACCGACAACCGTAACCGCACCGCTGGCGACGTTCGGGCTGTCTTCACCAAGGCCGGTGGCAATCTCGCTGAGACGGGGGCGGTGTCATTCATGTTCGATCATGTCGGTGTGGTGGAATTCGACGCCAAGGTCGCGAGCGCCGACACGATGCTGGAAGCCGCGATCGAGGCCGGCGCCGACGACGTTGTGTCCGACGAGAACGGCCATCAGGTTTTTACGACGCAGGAAAATCTCAAGGATGTTGCCAAGGCGCTCGAAGCGAAGTTCGGCGAGCCGCGCAAGGCGGCGGTGGTCTGGAAGCCCCAGAACACCATCGCGCTCGATGATGACCAAGGCGAAAAGATCCTCAAGCTGATGGATGCGCTCGACGAGCACGACGATGTTCAGAATGTCTACGCCAATTTCGAAGTGTCGGACGCGCTCGTCCAGAAGATGAGCGCCTAGCTCGCGGCGAACAGCGCGAGCGCCGCCGCGGTGACGGCAAGTCCGAGATATTTTCGTCCGGTCAACGGTTCGTGAAAAATCGCAGCGCCCAGCAGCGCCGTCACCACAAAACTCATTTGGGCGACCGGAACGAGCACGCTGGCATATCCAGTGGCCAAGCCGTGCAGCAATAAAATGAAACCGGCCACGAGGATGATGGCTGCCGCGCTGGTGTGTCGCCACGCCCCTGCGGTCAACGCGAACCGACGTCGCTCGATCCAGAACAGCAACGTCGCGGCTGGACCAAATAGCCAGCCTTGCGCCGCGATCATGGTCTCCGGCGATGCGCCGGCGATGACTCCCAACTTGTAGCAAAAATTGCCGCATCCCATCGCTAGCGTTGCCACAAGAACGCGAGTTAGCGATTTCATATCGACGCTCGCCGAATGGGCGCGCGGCACGGCCAGCAGCAGCCATACCGCCCCGAGGGTGGCAGCGAGCGCCGTTATTTTTGCGGCATTGAGTGTCTCTCCCAGCAGTAATATCGCGAGTGCGACTGTGATTGCGAAATTGAGCCGAAACACCGGCGCGGTCGTGCTGACAGCACCGCTCTGCAGGCTGGCTACAAAATTGACCACGGCGACTAACAGAAAAAAGCCGGCCAGCGCCCCCCAAATTGCAGACCAGTGAACGTCAAGCGTGCCGGTAAGCCATGCATAGGCCGTGACCGACGGCACAAACACCCACGACTGCAGCATTGCAAACTGCCGGCCGTCAACGCCGCGCATTGCCGCGCGCTTGTAGATGAGATCGCTCGCGCCGAAGCAGACCATTGCCGCGAGAGCAAAACCGATTCCGGGTGTCATGTCAGACGCTTCAACCGCCGCATTCGAGAATATAGAGGCCACCGGCTGGCGCGGGCAGATAATTTGCCGGTTTCGGATTTTTTGGATCGCGCACGTCGACGACGCTAAAGCTTTTGGAAAGCATGTAGCCGACATAGGCGAAGCCGCGATGCACCATTCACCACGCCGTCCGGCCAAGCCACCCTGGTCGGAATAGCCGACGATACGCATGTCGCGCGCAAAGTCCGGCTGCGGCAGTTCGCTCATCGATAGGCGTCGAGGAAGTGGGGCACGGCGATCCAGTCCATCATCGCGCCGTCACTCTGCAGCAACGCGTGCATGCGGCGATCCTCCTCGGTCTTGAGGTTGACCCCCATGTGCGTGCCGAGCTTGCGGCTGTGATTGACGATGACGTTGCCGATCGGCTGACGGTCAGCGTTGTAAGCTTTCAGTGCTGTGTCGATGTCGTCATGATCGCGCAGAGCGCGGGCCAGAGCCTGTGCATCTTGGCCGGCTTTGGCGACGCCGAAGCCCATGTGCGGCCGGGCATTGGCGGCGGCGTCGCCAACCATCGCGGTGCGGCCAAAGACGATGCGCGGCGCGGTGAAGTCGTAGATCGGCGTGATGAAGGGCTGCTTGATCTTCATCACGCAATCCAACATCACATCCGGCATGATATCGCGCGCGTCCGCATACATTTGCGCGATGAGATCCTTGCGAATGAGCGGCGGTGGCACGGAATGATCGTGCTGCACACCTTTCTCGTCGACATTCATATCGCGCAGTCGTGCGGCGTCGGCAGCCCGATACCAAATGAAATTGTAGCGGCGATGGCCAGGCCGCAGATCGTTGTTCAAGCCGGCGATCGGATACGTGATCACTTCCTGCTGCGGCGGCAAATAGAACACGAAATACGGGAAGATTTCTCTCAGCGTCTTCGGCGACAGGTCGGCTTCATTGGGAGCCCCACGCCAGATGTAATAACCGGCGTAGATCGGCTGCAGCTCGGGCGCGACCTGGCCGCGCACGCTGGATCGGACGCCGTCGCCGCCGACCAAAAGATCGGCCTGCTGAACGCGCCCTCCGTTGAAGTGGACACGAACGCCGTGGCCGTCCTGTTCGACATGTTCGAACGCCCAGCCGAGGTGATAGCGCGCCGTATCGATCGTTTCGCGCAGCAGGCTTTGCAGCCGGTCCCAGGAGGTTAGGACTTGCCGCAACGGCCGTTCATCCGTGATGCGGCCTTCGCGGTCGATCGAAAACCGCTTCGGCACCTCGACGCCGAGGTCCTTCGTGCCGGCGCCGCTCGCCTCGAGCGCGTCGAGCAATTCCGGATGGGTCGTGATTCCGGCACCGCGTCCCACCAGCTCGACGCTCGATTTCTCATAGACGTCGACGTCCCAGCCGATCTGCTGCAGAAATGCGGCGCTGAACAGGCCCGACATCGAGCCGCCGATGATCACGGCACGCTTGTTGGCTCGCTGTGTGGGAATTGCATCCGGCATTGCGCTGCGATGCTAGACCAGATGCTCGACAAGGCGGAAGGGTCCGCGACGTTGGCCGTCGAGTCGCGCAGTCAAAATTGCGCGTTTTTTTCTTGACGCGAAAGTCGCGTCGGTTCACGGCCATTGCAAAGGTGTGCGCCCATGGAAAACAAACCGGCCGATCTCAACCCCGCGGTGATGCTGACTGAAGATTTGTTGCTGCATCACGTCGCAGACAACGTCGAGCTCCTTAATACGCTTCCCGAGGAAGAGGCAGCCGAATTAGTTGGGCGACTTCCTGCTGAACGCGCGGTCGAAATTCTCGACCAGCCCGAATTCGCCATGGCGCCGGACATCATCCGGCTATTGGCTCCGGCACAGGCGGCGGCTCTGCTGGCGGCGATGTCGGCGGACCGTGCCGTGGATGTCTTCCATCATTTGGAAGCGTCCGAGCGAGCAGGGCTTCTCGACCGTCTCGATCCCGAAACGCGAGCGTCGATCGAGCGATTGCTGGTCTATCCACCCAACACCGCCGGCAGCATCATGACGACCGAGTTCGTCAGCGTGCCAAGTACGTGGACGGTCGGACAGACGCTGCAATATATCCGTGAAGTCGAGCGCAGCCGCGAGACGATCTATGCGATCTACGTGCTCGATCCGCAGAGCAAGCGCCTCTTGCAGGCCGTGCCGCTGCGCCGTCTCATCACCGCGCAGTCCGATGCGCCGATCCTGTCAGCGGCGCGGCCGTACGCGCCGATCATGACCACGCCGTTGACCGACCGTGAAGAGGTGGCACGGCTGTTTCGAAAATATGATCTGTTGGCAGTACCGGTGGTCGATACCGCGGGGCGCGTGCTCGGCATCGTGACAGTCGACGACGCGATCGACGCGATGCTCGAGGAAAGCACCGAAGACGTGCAGAAGTTCGGCGGTGTCGCGGCGCTGGAACGGCCTTACATGCAGATCGGTTTCGCGCAAATGCTCGGCAAACGCGCAGGTTGGCTCTGTATCTTGTTCGTCAGCGAGATGCTGACCGCGAGCGCCATGCAGCACTTCGAGTCCGAACTCGAAAAAGCGCTCGTGCTGACGCTATTTATCCCTTTGATCATGAGTTCCGGCGGCAATTCCGGTTCGCAGGCAACCTCGCTGCTCATTCGCTCACTGGCGCTCGGTGAACTCCAGTTACGAGACTGGTGGCGCGTTGTGTTGCGTGAATTACCCACCGGCATGGTGCTAGGTTCGATCCTCGGCGCGATTGGCCTACTGCGCATCGGTCTGTGGCAGACGTTCGGGCTTTACGACTACGGGGAGCACTGGGTGCTCGTCGGTTTCACTGTCGCGGCGACCCTGATCGGTATTGTGACGTTTGGCTCGCTGAGTGGCTCTATGCTGCCGTTCGCATTGCAACGGCTCCGTCTCGACCCGGCCAGCGCTTCGGCGCCCTTCGTGGCCACGCTGGTTGATGTGACTGGATTGGTCATCTATTTCAGCGTCGCCACTATCATTCTGCGCGGTACCTTGTTGTAAATGGCCAGCCCTAGGCCAGGGCGCAGGCCGGGGTTATCAACGAGCTATGGGCAGGCGCCTGATTCGCATCCTGGGCATCGATCCGGGTCTTCGCCGCACCGGCTGGGGGCTCGTGGAGGCCGACGGCAACCGACTGATCTATGTCGGCTGCGGATCGGTCGAGACGCGTGAGCGCGACGATCTCGGCGAACGGCTGGTCGCCATCCACGACGGGCTGGCCCGTATCATCGACGAGTTCCGGCCCGACGAAGCGGCGGTGGAAAACACCTTCGTCAATGCCAACGCGGCCGCTACGCTCAAGCTCGGGCAAGCGCGTGGCATTGCGATGCTGGTGCCGGCCCGCGCTGGCCTGAGCGTGTGCGAATACGCACCGAACGTCATCAAGAAGACGGTGGTCGGCGCCGGTCACGGCGATAAGGGGCAAATTCGCATGATGATCGGTGTGCTCCTGCCGAAAGCCGATCCTCCTTCGGAAGATGCGGCCGACGCTCTCGCAATTGCGATTACCCACGCGCATCATCGGCAGAGCGTGATGCTCAAGGTTGCCGGACGATGATCGGCAAGCTCAAGGGCATCGTCGATAGCTACGGTGAGGATTACATCATCCTCGATGTTGGCGGCGTCGGCTATCAGGTGCATGCGTCAGCGCGCACGCTTCAGACTTTGCCGTCGCCGGGCGAAGCGGCGACTTTGTCGATCGAGACTTACGTGCGCGAAGATCAGATCAAACTGTTCGGATTCATCTCCGATCTGGAGCGTGAATGGTTCCGTCTGCTGCAGACGGTGCAGGGCGTCGGCGCCAAGGTCGCACTGTCGGTTCTCGGCACGTTGAAGCCATCCGAACTCGCCACCGCCATCGCAACGCGTGACAGGGCCGCGGTGTCGCGCTCGCCGGGCGTTGGACCGAAAGTGGCGGAGCGCATCGTTACCGAGTTGAAAGACAAGGCGCCGAAATTCACGTCGGTCGACCCGGCCGTCGTGCAGTTGTCCGGCGCACTCGAGGAGAGGCGCGCGCCTAAACCTGTGAGCGACGCCGTCTCCGCGCTGGTCAATCTCGGTTATGGTCAGCCGCAGGCCGCGACCGCGATTGCGGCTGCCGTAAGAAATGCCGGCGAGGGTGCCGACGCCGCAACGCTGATCCGGCAAGGCCTGAAGGAATTGGCGAAATGAGCAACCCACGTCTCATTGCCGCCGAACGCCGCGAAGACGACGCGGATGCCTCACTGCGTCCGCAGCGGCTCGCGGACTTCATCGGCCAGGAGAAGGCGCGCGCCAATCTCGGCGTGTTTATCGAGGCGGCGCGCTCGCGCCAGGAAGCGCTCGACCACGTGCTGTTTGTCGGGCCGCCAGGGCTTGGCAAGACGACCTTGGCGCAGATCGTCGCGCGCGAACTCGGAGTGAATTTCCGCTCCACGTCGGGGCCGGTGATCGCCAAGGCCGGCGATCTCGCGGCGCTGCTGACCAACCTTGAGCCGCGCGATGTTCTCTTCATCGACGAAATTCATCGTTTGAGTCCGCAAGTCGAGGAAATCCTCTATCCGGCGATGGAGGACTTCCAGCTCGACCTCATCATCGGCGAAGGCCCGGCGGCGCGTTCGGTCAAGATCGACCTGTCGCCCTTCACCCTGATCGGCGCGACGACCCGCGCTGGTCTCCTCACTAATCCATTGCGCGACCGGTTCGGCATTCCGGTGCGGCTCAATTTCTATTCTGAGGCCGAGCTCGAGCAGATCGTCAATCGCGGTGCCCGCGTGCTCGCCATTGAGATGACCAAGGACGGCGCCAACGAGATCGCGCGTCGGGCGCGCGGCACACCGCGCATCGCCGGTCGCTTACTGCGTCGCGTTCGCGATTTTGCCGCCGTCGACGGCGCGAAAGCGATCGACCGCAAGGCGGCGGACAAGGCGCTGTCGGCGCTCGAAGTCGACGCCGGGGGACTTGATGCGATGGATCGCCGCTATCTGACAACTATCGCGCTCTCCTATGGCGGCGGACCGGTTGGCGTCGACACGCTCGCGGCGGCGCTGAGCGAGCCGCGCGATGCGATCGAGGACATCATCGAGCCGTTCCTGATTCAGAAGGGTTTCATCCAGCGCACGCCGCGCGGCCGGTTGCTGACCGGGCATGCGTTCAAACATCTTGGTTTGCCGGAGCCGAAACGCGACCCGGCTCAGTTCGGCTTATTCGTGCAAGAGGACGATGAGTAAAGCCTCGATCGACGGCGATATCCGCGAGGGGCGGCATGTGATGCAAGTCCGCGTCTATTACGAGGACACGGATTTCTCCGGCATCGTCTATCACGCGAATTACTTGCGCTTCATGGAACGAGGCCGCACCAATTATTTGCGGCTGCTCGGCGCGGGACACCGCGCGTTGTTTGAGGAAACGGAGAAAGAAGCGCCCGGCTTCGCCTTCGTTGTTCGCTCGATGGCGCTAGAATTCCTCAGGCCGGCGCAGATGGATGACATCCTCGAAATCGTGACCCGGCCCGAAGAGGTCAAAGGCGCGTCGATCACGCTGCATCAGGAGGTGAGACGGGGCGCTGACGTTTTGGTCGAAGCGCATGTCCGTGTGGCCTTCGTTTCCGGCGGCAAAGCACGGCCTATCCCGAAACCGTTGCGGATCGCGATGAAAGCCGGCCAAGAAGCCATTGGAACTCGCTGAAATCGGGTGGCGTTTTGTCCGCCGCACTCCAAATATCCCGGCATGACACTCGGTCTAACCATTTTCGACACTGCCATTGGTCCCTGCGGCATCGCATGGGGACCGAAAGGCATCGTCGGCGTCCAATTTCCGCAAAGCGATGCGAACAGGACCCGCGCCCTTCTGATGAAACGCTGTCCGGGCGCAACAGAGGCACAGCCTCCGCAAGACATCGTCAGCGCCATCGAGGACATCGTTGCGTTGTTGAGCGGCGAAGCGCGCGATCTCGCGCATATCGACGTCGATATCGCCGACATGCCGGACTTCAATCGCCGCGTCTACGCAGTCGCGCGCACGATACCGCCCGGCAAGACGATGACCTACGGCGAAGTGGCACAGCAACTGGGCGATCCGCTGCTAGCGCGTGATGTCGGTCAGGCGCTCGGGCAGAACCGGATCCCGATCATCATTCCTTGCCATCGCGTCCTGGCGGCGAACGGAAAATCCGGCGGGTTTTCGGCGCCCGGCGGCGTCGCCACCAAGATGCGGCTTCTCTCGATCGAGGGCGCGCAGCCGCAGGGTCCGGACCTGTTTGGTGATCTACCCCTCGCTGTGCGCAAAAGCTCCCGCTGATCGGGACGCCATCGACGCCGCTCGCGGCGTCATGTAAAGACCCTTTACATGCGCTGGTCAAAGAACAGTCGGGGACCGCGCGGCTATCATCATGGCAACCTCAAGGAAGCCTTGATGCGCGCCGCGCTCGAA
Organism: Pseudolabrys sp.; assembly: GCA_019246455.1. Taxonomy (GTDB): domain Bacteria; phylum Pseudomonadota; class Alphaproteobacteria; order Rhizobiales; family Xanthobacteraceae; genus Pseudolabrys. Next base: position 16,245 of record JAFAQJ010000222.1, on the reverse strand, counting down.
CTCATTGCCGAGAAGGGTCCGGCGGGCGTGACATTCGCTGAAGCGGCGCGTTGGGCTGGCGTGTCGCCCGCGGCGCCGTACCGTCATTTTCGCGATCGCGACGAGCTACTGTCGAACGTCGCGCTGCAGGGCTTCGAACGTTTCGGCGCGATGTTGTCGACCGCATGGAACGACGGACGGCCCACGCCACAACGCGCGTTCGAAGAACTCGGCAAGGCGTACCTTGCGTTCGCGCGCACCGAGCCGGCCTACTACTCGGCGATGTTCGAAGCCGGCATTCCGCTCGACAGCAGTTCCGAGTTGCTGGCGGCGAGCGAGCGCGCGTTCACGGTGTTGCGCTCGGCATCCGACGCATTGATCGCGCAGATGCCGGCGAAGTCACGGCCGCCGGTGCTGATGATGGCGCTGCATATCTGGGCGCTGTCGCACGGCGTCGCCTCCTTGTTCGGCCGCGGCGACGCCGCGCGCCGCGCACTGCCGATGTCGCCCGAAGAATTGCTCGAAGCCGGCGTGCTCGTTTATCTGCGCGGCCTCGGCGCGACTAAGGACTGAAGCAGCCACTACTGGCGAACTGAAAGCTCCGCTCCCACGTCGGTGGAAATCATCATTGGTGCCTCTTGACGCTCCGGGGTGCTCGCCGTATGTTAATGTTATTAACATTCACACAGTGAGGCTTGCCATGCCTATCACCGCCAAACTCGACATGTTGGGAAAACCGGCCTGGATCGCGTTGATGATCGCCGGCTTCGTTGTCTGGTGGCCGCTGGGCCTTGCGACCCTCGCTTTCCTGATCGGGAGCGGACGAATGGGTTGCGGACATCATTACGGACACTGGGAACATAAAATGGAGCGCCTCCAGCGCAAGATGGACTGGGTGCGCTCGCGCATGGGCGGCAATCCGGAGAGTCCTTGGGGTGGCAATCCGTGGCGCCACGGTCCCTCGAGCGGCAACCGCGCCTTCGACGAATATCGCGCTGAAACGCTCAAGCGCCTCGAGGAAGAACAGCGCGAATTCCGGGAATTTCTCGACCGGCTCCGCTTTGCCAAGGACAAGACCGAGTTCGACCAGTTCATGGCCGAACGGCGCAATCGTCCTGAGGGCGAAAGCCACCCCCAGAACTGAGCCCACGCCTTCTGCCCCTGAGCGTGATCCCCGAAACGCTTGGCTTGAGGCCGCCCCCGCGGGCGGCCTTTTGCGTTGCGAAGACTGCTAACACATCCTTAACCACAATCAGCGCTGGTTAGGGCCGCAACGACCGGTGTTGCGCCCTAGTTCGGCCAAGTTTGGCGATGATTTCGAGCCCCACCGGACGTGTGGGACTTTGCAAGTCATCATCAATCGGTGCGGAGGCAGCGCTTCTGGCGCATGCCCTCTTGTACGCGACTCCGGTTAGACGGACGTGGCCGACAGCCGAAGGGAACGTGCCTCATGAATCCTGCCGACATGGCACAGTCGGTGTTGCCGCTCACTTCCTCGGATCTCTCGCTTTTCACGCTGTTTTGGCACGCCCACTGGATCGTGAAAGCGGTGATGCTGGGGCTGCTCGGCTGTTCAGTGTGGGTCTGGGCGATCGCCATCGACAAACTCGTCCTCTATGGCCGCACAAGGCGCGGTATGGACCGTTTTGAACAGGCGTTTTGGTCGGGGCAATCGCTCGAAGAACTCTATCGCTCGCTTTCGGCCAAGCCGGCCCATTCGATGGCGGCAATTTTCGTCGGAGCGATGCGGGAGTGGAAGCGCAGTTTCGAAAGCACGTCGCGTTCGTTCGCGGGGCTTCAGACCCGCATCGAGAAGGTGATGGACGTCGCGATCGCGCGCGAGGTCGAGCGTCTCGAACGCCGGCTCCTGGTGCTCGCCACGGTCGGTTCGGCCGGCCCGTTCATCGGGCTGTTCGGCACTGTCTGGGGCATCATGACCAGCTTTCAGTCGATTGCGGCCTCGAAAAACACCTCATTGGCGGTGGTCGCGCCGGGCATCGCCGAAGCGCTGTTTGCCACTGCGATCGGTCTGGTGGCTGCCATACCGGCGACGATTTTCTATAACAAGTTTGCATCCGAGGTGAACAAGCAGGCCCAGCGCCTCGAGGGGTTCGCTGACGAATTTGCCGCGATCTTGTCGCGGCAAATCGATGAACGCGGAGTGGGATAAGCGGCAGGGTCTATATGGCTGCCAACGCCGGAACACCGATTGTCGGAAAGCGCCGTCACCACCGCCGCGCGGTGATGGCGGACATCAATGTTACGCCGATGGTCGACGTGATGCTGGTGCTGCTTATCATCTTCATGGTGTCGGCCCCGTTGCTGACCGTTGGCGTGCCGATCGACCTGCCGCAAAGCCAGGCGACGACGCTCGATCAGGACAAGGATCCGCTGACGATCTCGGTCAATGACAAAGGCGAAGTGTTCCTGCAGAATTCTCCGATTGAACTGAAGGACCTGTTGCCAAAGCTCAAGGCCGTCGCTGACGCGCAAGGCGGCACCGAAGCGCGTGTTTACGTGCGCGGCGACAAGAAAGTGGATTACGGCACGATGATGCGTGTGATGGGACGGCTCAATTCGGCCGGATATCACCGTGTCGCGCTGGTGACCGAGTACGAGCAGGGCACATGAACCGCGAGCGTATTGCGTCGGCGATTTCGGTGGCGTTGCACGCCGCCGTGCTGCTGTGGGCGTTGATCTCGTTCTCGGGTAAGGCGCTCGACGCAACGCCGGTCGATTCGCTTCCGGTCGATCTCGTGAGCGCCGACCAGTTTTCCAAAATGATGAAGGGGCAGAAGGATGCTCCAAAGAAGGAACAGCCCGCGCCACTGGTCGAGAAGCTGGCTGAGGAGCCGCCAAAGCCGATCGAGGAGCCGAAGCCGAAGGTTGTTGAGAAGAAGCAGGAGATCGCGCCGCAGCCCGCTGCAGCGCCGCCTGAGGCTGCGCCGCCGCCCGACGCAATCGCCGAAAAGCTCAAGAAAGAACCGCCGAAGCAGGAGGCCAAGGTCGACCCGAAGCCGGTCCCGCCGAAGAAGCTGGACAAGCCGCAGCCGAAATTTGATGCCGACAAGATCGCCGCGCTGCTCGATAAGCGCGACCCGCAACGTCACGTCGCCACCGGTGAAGTCCCGAACTTGGCCCCGGCACTCGGCGCCTCACAGGGCAATGATAAGAGGCTATCCCAATCCGAAATCGACGCATTGCGCGCACGGCTGATGTCGTTGTGGAATCCCCCGGTCGGCATTCAGGATCCGGAAAAGTTCGTCATCCGTATCCGTCTACAACTCAACCGTGACGGCAAGCTCGCGGCGCCACCCGCTGTGCTGACCAGTGGCGACGGACAATTGTTCGCCTCAGCCCGTGACAGCGCGATCCGCGCCGTGTTTCGCGCGCAACCGTTCGACATGCTTCGGCGTGAAACCTACGACACCTGGAAAGATATCGAAGTCACCTTTGACCCGCGTGACATGTTCCGCGGTTGATCCGGTAAGATCGCAATGACAAATCGGCACGTGTTGTCCTTCACTCGTCGGCGTCTATTGGTTGGCGCCGGTGCCGGCGTGCTTACGGGGGCCACGTTGCGTTACGCCAATGCGGTCGTGCGCCTCGACATCACGCAGGGCAACGTCCAGCCGATGCCGATCGCGATCTCGGAGTTTCTCGGCGGTTCGCCGGGTGACGCGGAGATGGCGCACAGTGTGTCGGGCATCATCTCGAATAACCTGCAGCGCAGTGGACTGTTCGCGCCGATCAACCCCGCAGCTTTCATCGAGAAAATCGTCAACACCGACACGGTGCCGCGGTTTGCCGATTGGAAGGTCATCAATGCGCAAGCTTTGGTGACGGGTCGAATGACCCGGCAAGGCGATGGCCGTCTGAAGGCCGAATTCCGCTTGTGGGACGTTTTCTCGGGGCAGCAGCTCTACGGCAAGCAATACTTCACGGCCCCGGACAACTGGCGGCGCTTTGCGCACATTATTTCCGACGCGATCTACGAACAGCTCACTGGCGAGAAAGGCTATTTCGACAGCCGAGTCGTCTATGTCGACGAAACCGGCCCGAAAGACCGTCGCGTCAAGCGCCTGACTTTGATGGACCAGGACGGCGCCAATCTGCGCTATCTGACGCGCGGCGATGACCTCGTGCTCACCCCACGTTTCAATCCGTCGACGCAGGAAGTGACCTACATGTCGTACGGGCAGGGCGATCCCCGCGTCTTTCTGCTCAATATCGAGACTGGTCAGCGCGAGATCGTCGGCAACTTCCCTGGCATGACCTTCGCGCCGCGGTTCTCGCCCGATGGCCAGCGCGTGATCATGAGCCTCCAGCAGGGCGGCAACTCGAACTTGTTCGTGATGGATTTGCGCTCCAAGGCGACGACGCGCCTCACGGACACCGCTGCGATCGACACCGCACCGTCTTATTCACCTGACGGCGGGCGCATCTGTTTCGAGTCGGATCGCGGAGGCTCGCAGCAGATCTACGTGATGGCGTCGAGCGGTGGCGGCGCGCAGCGCATCAGTTTTGGCGACGGACGCTACGCCACCCCGGTATGGTCGCCGCGCGGCGACTACATCGCTTTCACCAAACAAGCACAGGGCCGGTTTGCGATCGGCGTCATCAAGTCGGATGGCAGCGGCGAGCGCATTCTCACCGAGGGCTACCACAACGAAGGCCCGACCTTCGCGCCGAATGGTCGCGTCGTCATGTTCTTCCGCGACAACGGGCAAGGGCCCTCGCTCTACACGGTCGACATCACCGGACGTAACGAACTCAAAGTGCCGACGCCCGGTCTTGCCTCCGACCCAGCGTGGTCGCCGCTGCTGTCGTAACGCGCGCAGGAACTTGCGCCTTATTTTCACCGGCCTTTAACCATAAACCGGCGTTTCGGCAGTTCGCTCAATTTTTGCGGCTTTCGCAAGGGCTCATCAAGGTTGACGGAACGTTCGCTTAACGAACGTGCTGCTACATCGAACGATAAACCCGGTAACCGCGTGAGTATTGGAGACACCGGCATGACCAAGACCAAGATCATCCGCGGCGTTCGTTTCGCGGCTCTCTTCGCAGCGGCGCTTGCCGTCGCGGGCTGCGCCAACAAGCCCGGCGAAGATGCCAACGCCAGCATGGGTTCTGCGGCAACGCCCGGCAGCCAGCAAGACTTCGTCGTCAACGTTGGCGACCGCGTCTTCTTCGAGACCGACCAGGTTGACCTGACGGCGCAGTCGCGCGCCACACTCGACAAACAGGCGCAGTGGCTCAACAACTATTCGCAGTACACCTTCACGATCGAAGGCCACGCCGACGAGCGCGGCACGCGCGAATACAACATCGCGCTCGGCGCCCGCCGTGCCCAGTCGGTGCGCGACTATCTGGTTTCGCGCGGCATCGCCGCCAACCGGATGCGCACGATCTCTTACGGCAAGGAACGCCCGGTCGCGGTCTGCAACGATATCTCCTGCTGGTCGCAGAACCGCCGCGCTGTGACAGTCCTCAACGCCAGCTCCTGACATAATCCGCATCGCGGAGCGACGAAGGCCGGGCTCGTCCCGGCCTTTGTTTTTGGGGGCCTTCATGACCGAGGGTCACAATTTCGACGCAGCTGCGCCTATGCTAACTTGAGCAACCGACGGGACAGGCTGCATTTTCATGATTGATCTTTCGTTTTCCTGGCGCCGCGCGGCGCTGCTTGGCGCGCCGCTTCTGCTCTTGGCTGCGCCAGTTAGCGCGCAGAACCGCGGCAATGTGTTCGACAATTTGTTCAGCCGCGGCGAGCCGCAGCAACAACAACAGGAGCGCCAGCAGGCGCAAGCGGGCGACGACGCCGATCTCAATGCGCGGCTCGACAGGCTCGAGAACACGCTGCGCCAGATGACTGGCATGATCGAGCAGTTGCAGTATCGCAATCAGCAACTCGAAGCCGCCTTCAAGCGCGCGCAGGACGACAACGAGTTTCGTTTCCAGCAATTGGGCGCGAAAGGTGGCGCAGCTCCGGCGCCGACAACGATGCCGGTGCCGAATGCAGCCGCCCCGCAAGGTGTTGCTCCCACCGTGCGCGGTTCGCCGGCCGCCCTGCCGCCTGTCACGCCGCCCACTGGCAAACGCTCGGACGTGTTCGATCCCTCGCAGCAGCCCAATGCCCCGGGCGCTCCGCGCTCTTTAGGCGGCGGCGATCCGATCACTGCCGCAGAACCGGAAGCGCCGGTCGGTGCGCCGGGCGGACGCGCCGCAGGAGCGCCACTCGATTTGTCGACGGTGAACGCGCCGGCGGGAACTGACCCAAATAGCGCATCCGGCGCTCCACCGCGAATGGTTGGAGGCAATCAGCAACTGGCGACGTTGCCGCCCTCGCAGTCACCCAAAGACGAGTACGACCTCGCTTACGGTTACGTACTTCGTAAAGATTATGCGCTCGCTGAGCAGGCCTTTCGCGATTTTCTAAAGAAGCATCCCAGCGATGCACTCACACCTGACGCGAGCTATTGGCTGGGCGAAACGCTGTTCCAGCGTCAACGCTACCAGGACGCCGCCGATTCTTTCCTTATTGTGGTGCGTAATCACGAGAATTCGGGCAAGGCGCCAGACGCTCTCCTGCGGCTTGGGCAGTCGCTCGCCGCGCTCGGTCAGAAAGACATGGCTTGCGCGTCGCTTAACGAGGTCAATCGTAAATATCCGAAAGCCTCTGCCGGCGTGAAGCGCGGCGTGGCAGCCGAGCAAAAGAAGGCCGCCTGCTAGGCCGTGCTGGCGGGATTTGCGCTAAGATTGTGCGCATGAAGGCATCGGCGCCGATCTCCATCACCGAAACGAAGACGTTATTCGCGGGATTCGAGAAAGCCCAGGCGCTGCTCTTGGCCGTGTCGGGCGGTCCCGATTCGACAGCGCTGCTGATGCTCGCCGCGCGCTGGGCGAAAGGGCTCAAGGGTCTCAAGGCCAAACCTAAATTGTTCGCCGTGACCGTCGATCACGGTCTGCGCAAAGAGTCGAAGGGCGAGGCTGCCGCCGTGGGCAAGCTCGCGAAGAAATTTCGCGTGCCCCACCAGGTTTTGCGCTGGACGGGTGCAAAACCCACAAGCGGCATTCAGCAGGCCGCGCGCGAGGCGCGCTACCGATTGCTGACAGGCGCGGCCGACAAAGTCGGCGCCACGCATATCCTCACGGGACACACGCTCGACGATCAAGCCGAAACAGTGATCATGCGCATGGCGCGTGGCAGCGGCTTGAGCGGGCTCGGCGCGATGGCGCGCCGCAGCCGGCTCCACGGGTTTGTCTTGGTACGGCCGTTGCTTGACGTGCCCAAGGCGCGGCTCATTGCGACATTGAAAGCGGAGAAGATCGCTTATGCTGAGGATCCCTCGAATATCGATCCGAAGTTCACCCGCGCACGCTTGCGCCTGTTGATGCCCGAGTTGGCGCGCCAGGGCCTTGACGCGCGGCGGCTTGCGATTTTGGCGAGGCGACTCCGGCGCGCTGATGCAGCGATTGAGATCGAAGTGTCGCGCGCCGCCGGCGACCTCACGACGACCTCTGGCAATCCGCCCCGCATCGCCGTTGACGCTGCAAAATTCGGGCGTCTTCCGGCGGAAGTGGCGCTGAGGCTGCTCGGCCGTTTATTGGCGGCAACGGGAACCGAGGGTCCCGTCGAGCTTGGCAAGCTGGAAGCGCTGTTCGCTGCCTTGCGGGCCGTAGATGGCCAGCCGTTCCGTCGCACCTTGGCCGGCGCCCTAGTGACTGCGGGCGGCGGCCAATTGACGGTCGAAACAGCCCCGGCGCGGCGAAATTCGGGCGCTGCCGAAGCTTTAACCACACGCCGACGCGGCAAAGCCCGGCGGGCTAAAGCGCGGTAGAATTGGGAGATTCGCGGCCTCCCGCCATTGGCAGGCCGGGATACGGTGCCTACATTTGGGCGAGCCGGACGTGAAGTTGCCACGGACCGCCTTTAAGTAGATCAAAGCCGCGGCCTTGCGCGGACGTAAGGACGTCAAATGAACGCCAATCTGCGCAATTTTGCCCTCTGGGTGATCATTGTCCTGCTGTTACTGGCGCTGTTCGCCCTGTTCCAGAATCCGGGGCAGCGGACGACCGCGCAGGACATCTCCTTTTCGCAGCTATTGAATGAGGTCGATCAAGGCCGAGTCCGCGACGTCGTGATTCAAGGACCGGAAATCCACGGCACCTTCTCCGATGGCCGCAGCTTCAACACTTATGCTCCGAGCGATCCAGGCCTCGTCCAGAAGCTCTATTCGAAGGGCGTCTCGATCACGGCGAAGCCGCAACAGGACAATGTGCCGTGGTTCGTGTCGCTGCTCGTCTCATGGCTGCCGTTCATCGCGCTGCTCGGTGTGTGGATCTTCGTGTCGCATCAGATGCAAGGGGCGGGCGGTAAGGCGCTTGGCTTCGGCAAGTCGCGCGCCAAGTTGCTCGCTGAGTCGCACGGCCGCGTCACGTTCGAAGATGTCGCGGGCGTCGACGAAGCGAAATCCGATCTTCAGGAGATCGTCGAATTTCTGCGCGACCCCGGAAAATTCCAGCGCCTCGGCGGACGCATTCCGCGCGGCGTGTTGCTCGTCGGCCCGCCGGGCACCGGCAAGACGCTGATCGCGCGGGCGGTGGCCGGCGAAGCCAATGTGCCATTCTTTACGATCTCGGGCTCCGACTTCGTCGAGATGTTCGTCGGCGTCGGCGCCTCGCGCGTACGCGACATGTTCGAGCAGGCGAAGAAGAACGCACCGTGCATCATCTTCATCGACGAAATCGATGCGGTCGGCCGCCATCGCGGTGCCGGTCTCGGCGGCGGTAATGACGAGCGCGAGCAGACGCTCAACCAGTTGCTGGTCGAGATGGACGGCTTCGAGGCGAACGAAGGCATTATTCTGATCGCGGCGACCAATCGTCCCGACGTGCTCGACCCCGCACTACTGCGCCCGGGCCGCTTCGACCGTCAGGTCGTGGTGCCAAATCCGGACGTGGTCGGCCGCGAGTCGATCCTCAAGGTTCACGTGCGCAAGGTGCCGCTCGCGCCTGACGTCAATCTCAAGACGATCGCGCGCGGCACGCCTGGCTTCTCCGGCGCTGATCTGATGAATCTCGTCAACGAAGCCGCGCTGATGGCTGCGCGCCGCAACAAGCGCATGGTCACGCAGGGCGAGTTCGAGGACGCCAAGGACAAGGTGATGATGGGCGCCGAGCGCAAGTCGCTGGTGATGACGGAGGAGGAGAAACTTCTCACCGCGTATCACGAAGGCGGCCACGCGATCGTCGCACTCAATGTCAAGGCGACCGACCCGGTGCACAAGGCGACCATCATTCCGCGTGGCCGCGCGCTCGGCATGGTCATGCAGTTGCCGGAGCGCGACAAGCTGTCGATGTCGCTTGAGCAAATGACGTCGCGCCTCGCGATCATGATGGGCGGCCGTGTCGCCGAGGAGATGGTATTCGGCAAGGAGAAAGTCACATCGGGAGCCGCCTCCGACATCGAGCAAGCGACCAAGCTTGCGCGCATGATGGTCACCCGCTGGGGTCTGTCCGACGAACTCGGCGCTGTCGCCTATGGCGAAAACCAGGACGAGGTATTCCTGGGCTATCAGGTCGCGCGCCAGCAGAACATGTCGGAAGAGACCAGCCGCAAGATCGACGCCGAAGTTCGCCGTCTGGTCGAGAGCGGCCTTAACGAGGCCAAGCAAATTCTCACCGACAAGCGTGCTGATCTCGAGGTGCTGGCCAAGGGCCTGCTTGAGTTCGAGACGCTGACCGGCGACGAGATCAAGGACTTGCTCGACGGCAAGCGTCCGGTACGCGAGACCGTGATCGAGCCGACTACACCCCGCTCGTCGGCCGTGCCGCCGTCTGGCAAGCCGCGTCCGCGGCCGGAGCCGCCGTCTGGCGAAGTCGCGCCGCAGCCGCAGGGCTAAGGCTCTCGATAGGATAAAACGCCCGCCTCGGAGCGGGCGTTTTTTATTCTGCTGACATGGCGCGACCGACACTGGGGTAGAGTTCGGGGATGCCCTTACAGAACCGCGTCGATCCGTTCGGCAACCCGATCGCAACTTCCGCACGCGGCACGTTGATGGGAAATCGCGGGGGCCGCATCCACACCGACGAACGGACCCTGACCAAGCGGCGCTGGGTCTCACGGCAGTGGATTTGCTGCGTCCTTCAATTCAAGAACCGGCAGCGCGACGTCTGGGGCCGCTATTACACCGAACTGTTTTTTCTCGATGAGCCGACCGCGTTTGCGGCAGGTCATCGGCCTTGCTTCGAATGCCGCCGCAAGAATGCCGAGACGTTCGCGCAAATGGCTGGTGGTTTGCGCGCAGGGGAGATGGACGACATTCTCCAGCGCCAGCGGCTCTACGGGAAAGAAAAGCGCCTCCATCGCATCGTCTATTCGTCGCTGCCGGACGGTGCCTTCGTCGCGATTGGCGGCGAACCCTACGTCGTACGCGGCTCACGTCTGCTGCACTGGACGCCGCAAGGCTACGACCAATCGCGTTCGCGTCCACGCCAGGGCAAAGCCGACGTCCTCACGCCCCCACTGATGTCCAAGGTCTTGAAAGCCGGTTATCAGCCGCAATGGCACCAAAGCGCAGATAAACTCTAGGCCGGCTCGATCGGCGGCTGCACCGGCTTGGCCGGAACGTGTGCCGTCCAAGCAAAGATCACGATGGCGGCCATCATGGTGAGCATCAACGAGACCATCGCGGCGCACGCGCCCCAGCCGCCGAACGTCCAGGCAAGGCCGCCCGCCGCGGCGCCGAAGCTGCCGCCGACATAGAAGCTCGTGACATAGAGCCCGACCGCCGAAGAGCGTCCCGCCTTGGCGGTAATAGTGACGTACCCGGTCGATACCGCCTGGCAGATCAGGCCGCATGTCGCGCACAGCGCTAGCCCGAAAACGATGACGGCGAGCGATGGCACCAGTGTCAGCCAGATGCCGAGAATCCACACGCTGATGACACCGATCATGTAATGCCGGCGCCCAAAGCGCGCGACGACGCGTCCCGTCAAGGGCGTCACTGCCGAGCCGAACAGATAGACGACGAAAATGATGCCGAGCCAAGTTGCTGACAGATTGTACGGAGGGTTAGCAAGCTGGAAGCTGACGTAAGTGAAAGTCGCGATGAAGTTGAACAGCACGCCGAATCCAACTGCGTAAGTGGTGACCAGTTGAGGATTGCGGAAATGTCGCAGCATTTGCCGGGCGGAGGCAGCTAAACCCTCGGACCGAACGAATTTCCTTTCCCGCGGCAGCAGCAAAGCAACCAGCGCGCCGCCGACAAGCGTCGCGGCTGCCAACGTGATCATTCCGGCGCGCCATCCAGCGAAATCCGCGATCGTGCCGGTGATGAAACGTCCACTGAATCCGCCGAGACTTGCGCCCGAGGTGTAGACGCCGGCTGCCGTTGTCGCTTCGCTCGTTGACCATTCGTCTCCGATGTAGGCGATGGTCACCGCGAAAATCGGCGGCAGAACGAGCCCCTGCACGAAGCGCCAGAAAATCAACTGATGGAGCGTCGGCGACAGCGCCGCCAGCACTGTTGGGATCGCCAGGACGAACATGGCGGTGACGATCACACGCTTGCGGCCCAACACATCGGCCACGGCGCCGGTAAACGGCGCAATCAGGGCGACTGACAGCGTGCCCGCGGTCATCACGCCGGCGATTTGCGCGGCGGTGACGCCGAATTCCTGCGACAGCAGCGGCAACACCGCTTGCGGCGAATAAAGATTGATAAACGCGCAATAACCAGCGAGCCCGACCGCGAGATGGCGTGCTGACAGTCGAGCGCGGTAAGGGCGGGGATTCATGGGCTGGATGACACCGGTTCATGAGCTATGCACGGTTTGCCGCATCCAGCCAGAGCGCTCCGGCATATCTGCGTTTCTGCGGTGGAACCGGGGCACATCTCTGCCGGTTTCCTAGCCGTGCGCGCCCTGACCGTACTGCCGGGCCAACCGGATTCGATCGACCTCACCGAAATACCGATGCCGTCGCCAGCCGACGGCGCGCTTTTGGTGCGCGCTTTGGCGTTGGGACTGTGCGGCACCGACCGCGAGATTATTGCTGGCGAATATGGCGTCGCCCCTCCTGGCGAAACGCGATTGGTTCTGGGCCACGAGTCGCTCGGCGAAATCGTCGAGGCCCCGCCAGGAAGCTCGTTCACCGCCGGCGATTTCGTTGTCGGCATCGTTCGCCGGCCGGATCCTTTGCCGTGCCCAGCTTGTGCCGCGGGGCAATGGGACATGTGCCTCAATGACGGCTACACCGAACGCGGTATCAAGGCGCGCAATGGCTACGGCTCGGAATGGTTTCGTCTCGAGCCGGATTTTGCTGTGAAAGTGGAGTGCGCGCTTGGTGAACTCGGCGTTCTGCTTGAACCGGCGAGCGTGCTGGCGAAAGCATGGGACCACGTCGACCGCATCGCGCACCGCGCGCCATTCTGGAAACCGCGCACCGTTCTCGTTACCGGGGCAGGGCCGATCGGTCTGCTGGCGGCGTTGATGGGTGCGCAACGCCAGCTCGACGTGCACGTTCTCGACCGCGCGCGGGATGGTCTCAAGCCTGATTTGGTTCGGGATCTCGGCGCGACTTATCACGCCGGCGATCCCGGCTCGTTCAAGGCAGATATCGCGATTGAATGCACCGGAGCAGTGCCGGTAATTGCCGATGCGATGACACGCCTCGCGCCGGCCGGCATTCTATGCTTGGCGGGCGTGACGCCAGCGGGCCGCAGGATCGAATTCGATATCGGCACCTTCAACCGGACGATGGTACTCGACAACGATGTCGTGTTTGGATCGGTCAATGCGAACCGCACACACTATGAAAGCGCCGCTCGGTCGCTCGCGGCGGCCGATCGACACTGGCTCTCGCGGCTCATCACACGCCGCTTGCCGCTGTCGCGCTGGCGCGAGGCGTTTGAACATCGCGACGACGACATTAAAGTCGTGATCGATTTTGTCTCCTGATCTCGGGCCAACGCCGACCGCCGGATCGGGTGATTGCGATTAGGGCGCGCCCGCTATAGTTTGCGCGCGGAATTTGCAGGGAGAACGGCGGAGATGCGCGGGAAAGACAATGTCCGGACTGGCGGCGAAATTCTCGTCGATCAGCTTGTCGCCCAGGGCGTTTCGCATATCTTCTGCGTACCCGGGGAAAGTTATCTCGCGGCGCTCGATGCATTCCATGATCGCAACATCGCACTGACGGTCTGCCGTCAGGAAGGCGGCGCGGCCATGATGGCGGAGGCCGTCGGTAAAGTGACCGGTCGCCCCGGTATTTGCTTCGTCACGCGGGGGCCGGGTGCGACCAACGCCGCAGCCGGCGTCCACATCGCGCGTCAAGACTCGACGCCGATGATCCTGTTCGTCGGCCAGGTGGCGCGCGAGATGCGCGAGCGCGAGGCGTTTCAGGAGCTCGATTACCGCGCGGTGTTCGGGACCGTCGCTAAGTGGGTCACGGAGATCGACGACCCTGCACGCATTCCTGAGCTCGTGTCGCGCGCCTTTCACACCGCGATGAATGGCCGTCCCGGTCCGGTCGTCGTCGCGCTGCCGGAAGACATGTTGACTGAGCGCGTCGGCGTCGCCGACGCGCCGATGGCCGAGGTGACGGAGACTTGGCCTGGCCTCACCGACATGAGCCGGCTGCAAAAGCTGCTGTGGGCCGCGAAATCGCCGATCGTCATTGCTGGCGGCAGCCGCTGGTCGGACGCGGCTTGCGCCGCGCTGATGCGTTTTGCCGAGCGCTTCGCGCTACCAGTCTGCACGCAGTTCCGCCGCGGACACGTGATGGATGCGCTTCATCCTTCCTACGCGGGCGATCTCGGCCTCGCGCCCAATCCGAAATTGCTCGCGCGTATCAAGAGCGCCGATCTTGTGCTGCTGCTCGGCGGCCGTCTCGGCGAACTGCCGTCACAAAGCTACACACTGTTCGATATTCCGAGCGTTCAGACCAAACTCGTCCACGTTCATCCCGGCGCTGAGGAACTGGGCCGGGTATACGCGCCCTATCTTGCGATCCAGGCGGCACCGACTGGTTTCTGCTCGGCACTCGAAGGCTTGCAACCGCCGAACGACATTCCGTGGAAGGGCGAAGCGAAGATTGCCCACGACGACTATCTGGCCTGGACCGAGAACGCGACCAAGGTGCCGGGCTCGGTCAATCTCGGCGAGATCATGGTGTGGCTGCGCAACGAATTGCCGAACGACACCTTCATCACCAACGGCGCCGGAAATTTCTCGGCGTGGATTCATCGTTTCTACCGCTTCCGCAAATACGCGACCCACGTTGCGCCGACTTCGGGCTCGATGGGCTACGGATTGCCGGGCGCGGTGGCGATGAAACGCGTTTTTCCCGAGCGCGAAGTGCTCTGCGTCGCCGGCGACGGTGATTTCATGATGACGTGTCAAGAATTTGCGACCGCCGCGCAATATAATCTGCCGTTCATTACGCTGATCTTCGACAATGGCATGTACGGCACGATCCGCATGCATCAGGAGCGCGAATATCCGAGCCGCGTCGTTGCCACCGACTTGAAGAATCCCGACTTCGTGAAGTTCGCCGAATCCTGCGGCGGTTTTGGTATCAAGATCGACAGGACTGCGGACTTCGCGGGCGCGTACAAAGCCGCGAAGGCCTCAAGCAAGCCCGCGCTGATCCATCTGAAAGTCGATCCGGAGGGGATCAGTCCGGCGCTCACAATCAGCGGTATTCGCGAAAAGTCGCTGGCAAATCGTCATTAAGTGGAGCGGTTTCGAACGGCTCTTGCGCTGATTTCGTGAATCAGCATTCAGTCGTTCATGCCCTATCGCCGCACCGCGAATGTTGTGCGTAGGCTAGCCGCGCGCGAGGATGCGATCCTCGATGCGGCAAGCGCCGTTGCCGCCGAAGGCGGCATGAACGCGGTGCAGATTGTGCCGGTCGCGCATCGCGCTGGCATCGCCGCCGGCACCGTCTATCGTTATTTCCCGTCGAAGACCGACTTGGTCGCCGAGCTTGTCGCATCGGTTGCGACACGTGAGATCGCGGCAATGCAAGCGGCGGCCAATGCTGCTCCAGGGCCGCTCTCGGCCTTGACCGGCGCGGTCGCCACCTTTGCCTCGCGTGCGTTGAGCGAGCGGCGGCTCGCTTGGGCCGCGATCGCCGAGCCGGTCGAAAGTCATCTCGACGCCGTGCGGCTCGATTTCCGCAAGGCGCTGGCCGGCGAACTTGAGACGAGAATCAAGGCGGCGATGTCCGCCGGTTATCTACCCGATCAGGATGCGCGACTAGCGGCAACCGCGATTGTCGGGGCTTTGCTCGAAGCGTTGATCGGGCCGCTCGCGCCCGATCTCGCAGGTGACGCTGCGAGTGTCCGCACAGCTGTGCAGAACGCGACGCTGCTCGCCCTTCGCGCGGTCGGCATGGTCGACGCGCGCGCGCGGGGCCTTGTCGCACAGATCGTCCTGCTCAGCGAAAAAGCCTGAGCGCTATTTCTTGCTGCCGTCGGCCTTGAATTGCGCGAGATAGGCCCAGAGGTCGTTGGCCTCTTTCTCGTTCTTGATACCGGGGAACACCATCTTGGTCCCGGGAATCTTTGCCTTCGGGTCCTTGATGTATTCGAGGAACACGTCCTTGTTCCAGGTGATGCCGGAATTCTTATTGGCGTCGGAATAGCTGAAGCCCTCGACCGAGCCGGAATGCCGACCGTCGAGACCATTGAGGACCGGGCCCACTTTGTTCTTGGCGCCGTCGCCCACCGCGTGACAGGCTAGGCATTTCTTGAACGAAGTTTCGCCCGCCCCCACATCCTGCGCGCGCGCGGTGCCGATACCGGCCACGAGGATCGCGGCCATTGCAATTACGGTCTTCATCGTGCACTCCCCGCTGTCGCGTGTCCGAATGGCCCCAGCGGTCCTAGGTGTCAATGCGATTTTGGCGGTATCCTAGACCGTCGAGAACGACCAAAACGAGCTTGAAATGCCGGTAAAAATGCCCGCGGTTGATGCCGAGGTTCTGGCTCGGCGCAAGAAAATCGTCGTTGCGCTATCGCAAATGGTGCCCGGCGAGGGCGTCATTTCCACCGAGAAAGAGATGCGGACGTTCGAGTCCGATGGGCTCACGGCCTACCGGCAATTGCCGATGGTGGTGGTTTTGCCGGAGACTACCAAGCAGGTCTCGCAAGTGCTGGCCTATTGCCATGCCGAAGGCATCAAGGTCGTGCCGCGCGGCGCCGGCACGTCTTTGTCGGGCGGCGCGCTACCGCTCGAGGACGGTGTCTTGCTCGGCAT